>CAIXHI010000348.1 GCA_903919215.1 uncultured Acidimicrobiaceae bacterium | reverse complement strand
GCTCGCATTAATCGACGCAGCGGCGTAGGTGAACTTCCAGTCGCCCATCTGCGTGCGCACGACAGCGGGCGGCGCCCACTCGGCGCCATGTGTCGTCAACGCGGTGTAGGCGCTCTGCGCAGTGGCGCGCTGGTCGAACAGCGAGCGGTCGGCGGCGGTCACCACCTGGTCCTGGAACAGCGTCGTCGCCGTCTTCGAGCCGCCGACACGCTCCACCAGATCGAGAAACCGCTCCCAGCCCGTCGGTGCGTCGGTGCGTTCCGCAGTGTCAGGGCCGAGGTACGCAGGGGTGCCATCGGCAACTGCCTTCAAGACCGTCTGCATCTTGTCGACGCCGATCTCGTCGACGATCTGCTGCACCACCCAGAAGGATGCGTTGTAACCGAACCGTTCTCGATCGCCGGCCCCATCGGTGAAGTCGGGGTCGCTCCAGTCGTTCAGCGTCACCTTGCCCGGGTCGTTCGTGGCGATCTCGATCGGTGTGTGAGCGGTGCCGCCCAACTTCCCGACGGCGAGGTTCGAGTACACCTGCGCGAACCCTTCGTTCAGCCAGCGGTCGGAGAACCAGTTGCGGTTGAACCACGCGTGCGACATCTCGTGCAGCACGACTTCCTGATCGAGGTTCTCGCCGATCTCAATCTCGTGCTTGGTGGCGCTGAACCACCCTGCATAGCCGTAGACGTACGGCGTCGCGGACTCACGTACGGCGACGGCGGTGTCGATCGGCCAAGGAACGCCGACGAGAGTCTGCAGCTCGGGGACACCCTGCTGGATCTGCGCCGTGACGAACTGTTGCCACTGGACGTCGCCCGGCCATGACTGCACCGTGAAGGCGTTGTGGTCGGCGGTCGCGACCTCGGAGCGTTGTAATGCGGTGTCGTCGTGTGCCGCGACGAAGACCGCGAACTTGTCGGGTTCGGGGATGGCTGCTCGTGTGTACGTGGTGATGCCGTCGGTCGACGCCTTCTGCCATTGGTCGTCGAGTGTGTCGACGACGTAGTTGCTGGGAGCCACGACCTTCAACGTCGCCCGACCGGGCTCGCCGAACGTGAATGCCTGGAAGCCGAAGTACGCCGAGTTCATCCGGATCGTGCCATCACCTCGCGGTGGCCTGCCACCGAGGTCGTAGGTGATCGTGATGGATCGGATGCTCCCCCAACCGGCGCACAACCGGAAGCCCACATCGGCGAGCAGGAAGCCGGGGTGCTCTGGCCACGTCGAGACGCGCGGTCGTGCGGTGCGAATGCGATTGTGGGGCCAGGTTCGTTCATTGGAGACGATGTTCGTCGCAGTGAACGGCACCGCCATGCTGAAGCCGCCGTAGCAGACCCAATGGCGGACGTCGTTGTTCTTCGCTTCGATGTCCACCGAGACGTGCACCTGATTGCTCTGCGGGTCGACGGTGTAGGTGAAAGTGCCGCTCACCTCGAAGTCGCTGGCGTGTGCAACCGGGGGCGCTTGGATGACCGAGATCGGTACGGCGAGTGCGACTGCGAGTGCCATGAGGATCGTGCGCCGCCTCATCAGCCAGAGGCTAGTCAGCCGTACCCGGTGGAGATCGGCCCGGGGGATTGTTACTATGGCGGTAGTGCAAATTCCTGCGCCGGATTGGAGCCCGAGATGACGTCCTTCGACCTCGACCTCAGTAAGTACAACCTGGGCTGGAGCGACACCGACGTCGAATACGCGTTCAAACCGGCGAAGGGTCTGGACCAGGGCGTGGTCGACCAGATCAGCTGGTGGAAGGGCGAGCCGCGGTGGATGTCCGACATGCGCCAGCGCAGCCTGCGCACGTTCGAGCGCAAGCCGATGGCCGAATGGTTCGCGATCAACATGCCCGATATCGACTTCCAGGACATCTACTACTACCTGCGGCCGGCCAACGCCCAGGTCAGCGAGTGGGACGATCTGCCCGAGCAGATGAAGGCCACCTACGAGAAGTTGGGCATTCCCGAAGCCGAGCGCAAGTACCTCGCCGGCGTCACCGCCCAGTACGAGTCCGAGGTCGTCTTCCACCGCAACCGTGAAGACCTCGAGCGCCGCGGCATCTTGTTCTGCGACATGGACACTGCGCTGCGCGAGTACCCCGAACTGGTGAAGCAGTACTTCGGCACGGTCATCCCCTCCGCCGACAACAAGTTCTCCGCGTTGAACACCGCCGTGTGGAGCGGTGGCTCGTTCATCTACATCCCGCCGGGTGTCGAGTGCGAGATGCCGTTGCAGGCCTACTTCCGCATCAACAGCGAGAACGCCGGTCAGTTCGAGCGCACGCTGATCATCGCCGACGAGGGCAGTCAGGTGCACTACATCGAGGGCTGCTCGGCCCCGGTGTACACCAAGGATTCGCTGCACTCGGCCGTGGTCGAGATCATCGTCAAGCCTTCAGCGCGTGTCACCTACACGACCATCCAGAACTGGTCGCCGAACGTCTACAACCTCGTCACCAAGCGTGCCCGGGTGGAGGCTGAGGGCCACATGGAGTGGATCGACGGCAACATCGGCTCGAAACTGACCATGAAGTATCCCAGCGTCTATCTGGTCGGCCCGAAGGCCACCGGCGAAGTGCTCAGCGTTGCCTACGCTGGCGCTGGCCAGCACCAGGACGCTGGCGCCAAGATGGTCCACGCTGCGCCCGAGACCACCTCCAAGATCGTCTCCAAGAGCATCTCCAAGGACGGCGGCATCACCGCCTACCGCGGCCTCGTGCGCATCGAGGAAGGTGCCTACGGCTGCAAGAGCCATGTGCAGTGCGACGCACTGATCCTTGACGACCAGAGCGAGAGCCGCACCTTCCCGTACATGGAGGTCGGCGAACGCGACGCACAGATCGGTCACGAGGCCACCGTCTCCAAGATCGCCGACGAGCAACTGTTCTACCTCATGTCGCGTGGCCTCTCGCAGGAGCAGGCGATGGGCATGGTGGTCAACGGTTTCATCGAGCCGATCACCCGCACGCTGCCGATGGAGTACGCGGTCGAGTGGAGTCGCCTCATCGAACTGCAGATGGAAGGCAGCGTCGGCTGACGTTGACCTGACTCGGGGGCGTCAGCACTCGACGATGTTGACCGCGACTGGCGCGGGGAGGCGATCGCGGAACGTGACCGCGAGGCCGCCACGGGCCGTTTCTTTGTACTTCTCGTGCATGTCGCGTCCGGTGTCGCGCATGGTGGCGATGGCCTGATCGAGTGACACCAAGTGGGTGCCGTCGCCGTGTAGCGCGAGGCGGGCGGCGTTGATCGCCTTCATCGCCGCCATCGCGTTGCGTTCGATACAGGGCACCTGCACCAGGCCGCCGATCGGGTCGCAGGTCAGGCCGAGGTTGTGCTCGAGGGCGATCTCGGCGGCGTTCTCCACTTGTTCCGGCGTGCCGCCCATCACTTCGGCCAGCCCGGCGGCAGCCATCGCGCACGCCGAGCCGACCTCACCTTGGCATCCGACTTCGGCACCGGAGATGGATGCGTTCATCTTGAAGAGTGCGCCGACGGCTGCGGCAGTGAGCAGGAACCGCCGCGCACCCTCGTCGTTGGCTCCGGGTACGAAACGCTCGTAGTACATCAGCACCGCAGGCACGATGCCGGCTGCACCGTTCGTGGGTGCAGTGACCACCCGCCCTCCCGCAGCATTCTCCTCGTTCACGGCAAGTGCGAACAGGTTCACCCAGTCGAGCGCCGCGAGTGGGTCGGCCGGGCCATCCGCTGCGAGGAGCAACGAACGTTGCAGTGCTGCTGCGCGTCGCTGCACGTGAAGGCCGCCCGGTAACTCGCCCTCGTTACGGCAGCCGCGCTCGACGCAGTCGTACATGGCAGCGCGGAGCGCATTCAACTCGAAGTCGATCTCGGTGTCGGTGCGCTGCACGCGTTCGTTGGCACGCACGATCTCGCTGATGGGCAGCGCGGTCGCAGCGCACATTGCCAGCAGTTGCTCGGCTGAGCGGTACTCGTGCGGCACGGTGACCGAGGCGGCTATCTCCTGAACCAACTCTTCGTCATCCACCACGAAGCCGCCGCCCACCGAGTAGTAGCGGTGTTCGGTGATCAATGTTCCGGTCGCGCCGAACGCCTCGAAGCGCATTCCGTTCGGATGCCCGGGCAATGTCTCCTCGGGGTGCATCAGCACATCGGAGTTCACATCGAACTGCACCGGCACCACGCCGAGCAGCTGCAACCTTCCGTCCGACTCGATGCGGTGCAGGAGATCGGCGATGTCGTCGGGGTCGACCGACTGCGGTTCGGCGCCGGCAAGTCCGAGAATCACGGCGGAGATCGTGCCGTGGCCGACACCCGTCGCCGCGAGTGAGCCGTAGAGATGTGCTCGTACGCGTTGCACCTCGGTGAGCGGGGCAGTATCGGCGCATCGTTGCAGGAAGCGTCGCGCTGCTCGCATCGGACCCACCGTGTGAGAGCTGGACGGACCGATGCCGATGCGGAAGAGGTCGAACACGCTGATCGTCATGGCACGCGGGACTGTAGCGGCCGCTGTGGATGGTCGGTGGCACAGTGCCAGAATGGGTGCATGCCGATGCGTCAGGAGTGCAAACACTTCGAGAGCCGCACGTACCCGAGCGGCGAGACGGTGCGCAAGTGCGATCTCGATCTGGCGCCGGAGGCGCCGTGGCGCTGCCCGGCGAACTGCTCAGGGTTCGAACGACGGATGGACGTCGGCTGGACATACGGAACCATGGTGTCGCCCATGACTCCTGACGAGCCACCTGGGTTGGATGACGGAACCGCGGCGGCACTGTTGGACGAGGCGGAGGAGTTCCTGCGCGGCGTCGGCCCGCAGGTGGTGGCGGAGGTGCGTGCCGAGCAAGATGCCCGCGACGCCCGCCGCGGCCGTTCTTGGAAACGCCTGTTCCGTCGCAAACCCTGACCCGGTGCGAGTGCCAGCGCCCCGGTGCGAGTGCCACGGCCCCGGTGCGAGTGCCACGAGTGCACCCGAGTGGGAGCTGACACCCCGGGTGTCACGTGGCACTCGAAAGCTGGTGAGCGACGGTCTCGAACGACGTGGGGATTAACACTACGGCCGTAGTAGAATTCAACTTGTGTCTGCGCTCCTGACCCACGCCATCGATCCCGCAGCAGCCGAGCGCGCTGCGGCGATGTCAATGCCCTCTCCCGAGCAGGAGGTGTGGCGTTACAGCCGCATCGCCGAACTCGACCTTGCCTCCTATGCGCCAGCGGCCGTGCGCACGACGATTTCCGGTGCCGACTCGTTGCCCGTCGCCGACCCGTCGTTGGTGGCCGAGATCGTCGCTGGAATGACCGTGCACGACGTGTTCGACGAGTTGAACGCGGCCTACCAATACACGGTGGCGATCAGTGTGCCCGCAGGCAAGGTGCTGGACGAGCCGATCGTCATCACCCACCACATTGCGCTTGAGGACAATGGCCGGGCGCTGTACCCGCGCTTGGTGATCCACGGCGGTCAGGACAGTGAGTTCACGGTTGTTGAGCGCTTCGAGTCGCACCCCGATGTGGACGCGCTGATCGCTCCTCGCCTGGTGCTTCACGCTGCGCAGGCTGCACGCGTGTCGTACCTGGGTGTCAACCTGTTGGGCGACAAGGTCTGGCAGTTGGGCCACCAGCAAGCCACTGGCGAGCGCGACAGCACGACGTTGCTGGCCACAGTGGCGTTGGGTGGCGACTATGCCCGGGTGCGCACTGATGCCCGCCTCGTGGGTCAGGGCGGCAGCACCAAGCAGATCGCTCTTTACTACGCCGATGGCCACCAGATGCACGACTTCCGCACGCTGCAGGACCACATCGCGCCGCGTACCTCCAGCGACCTGCTGTTCAAGGGTGCGGTGCAGGACACGGCGAAGAGTGTGTACACCGGTCTCATCCGCATCCGCGAAGCGGCTAAGGGAAGCGTCGCCTACCAGACGAACCGCAACCTGACCCTCAGCGAGGGCGCCTGGGCCGAGAGCGTGCCGAACCTCGACATCAGGACCAACGAGGTCAAGTGCAGCCACGCCAGCACCGTCGGCCCGATCGACGATGAGCAGCGTTTCTACCTCGAGAGTCGTGGCATCCCGCCCGAGGTCGCCGAGCGTCTCGTGGTGCTGGGCTTCTTCGACGACGTGCTGAGCCTGCTGCCGGTCGGTGGTCTGCGCGCAGATTTGCGTACTCGTGTCGCCGCCAAACTGCAGCGCCGCATCGTCGAGGTGACCGCATGAGCGGCACCGTCGTGTGCCGCCTGGACGATCTCACGTCCGGTGCCGCCGCCAAGTTCCAGGTGGGCGACCACTCGATCGCGGTCGTGCGGCTCGGCGACGATGTGTACGCGATTGGCGACACGTGTAGCCATGCCGATATCTCGCTCAGTGACGGAGAGGTGCTGGCCGACAACTGTGAGATCGAGTGTTGGAAGCACGGCAGTCGTTTCAGCCTGAAGACCGGTGTACCGCAGACGCTGCCCGCCACGGTTCCTGTGCCGGTGTACGTCGCCCGCGTGGTCGACGGCATGGTGGAGATCGATACTGAAGGGGCTGCAGCATGAGCACGCTGGAGATCAAGGGGTTGGTTGCGTCGGTCGCCGGTCAGCAGATCCTCAATGGCATCGACCTGACGGTGCGGTCGGGTGAGGTGCACGCGATCATGGGGCCGAACGGCGCCGGCAAGAGCACGCTGTCGGCCGTCATCATGGGCAAGCCCGGCTACACAGTTCATGCTGGCCAGGTGCTGCTCGACGGTGTCGACCTGCTGACGTTGCCGGCATGGCAGCGGGCCCAAGCAGGGATGCATCTGGTGATGCAGTACCCGAGCGAGGTGCCCGGGGTGGGCCTTACCGACATGCTCGCCGAGGCGTACGCAGCGCGCGGCCGCTCGGTCGAAGGTCTGGCCGATTCCGTGGCCGACGAGGCCGAGCGCATCCACTTCCCGGTGGCGTTGCTCGACCGCTCGTTGAACGTCGACCTGTCCGGCGGCGAGAAGAAGCGCAACGAGACGCTGCAGCTCGCACTGCTGCAGCCAAAGTTCGCGATCCTCGATGAGCTCGACTCTGGTCTCGACATCGACGCGTTGCGTGATTGCTCGCGACGCGTGGAGGATGCCACGAACGAGTCGGGTCCTAATGGCGGGCTCGGAGTGATCGCGATCACGCACTACAACCGTCTGCTCGAGGAACTGCACCCCGACCAGGTGCACATTCTGGTGAAGGGTCGCATCGTCGAGTCGGGTGGCCCCGAACTGGCCGACCGCCTCGAGATCGAGGGCTACGAAGCGTTCGCTGGCGCCGACGCGGCCGCACCCGCTGCGCCGAAGAAGCCCAGCCTCGACGACCTCTTCGCGCTGTAGCCAGCCCGACGCGACTCAGCGTCGCCCCCGTCTGACACCGCGTGTGAAGGCGAAGCCGCACCAGGTGCGGCTTCGCCTTCACACGCAGTCAGGTGTGGCGGCGGGAGCGGATGATGACCTTGCGGGCTTCCTCGGCCCATACGACACTGCTGGCGACCAGGGCGCACACGAGCCACTGCACTGCGCTGATCGAGGTGGTGTCGAACAGGCGCTGCACGGGGCCGAAGTGTGACACGGCGAACTGCAGTGCCAGTACACCGGTCAGCGCCATCCACAGCCAGCGGTTCGCGAAGGTATCGCGGTGGAACACTGTGCGCGTGTCGTGACGGGCACTGAGAATGTTGAAGAACTGGAATAGTACGAACGTGTTGAAGGCCATCGTGCCGGCCACCGAGGGAATGCCGGCCTCGACCGCCCCGCCTGGAGCGAACCGCAGCACCAGCAGGGTGCCGAGCGCCATCACTCCGGCCGACAACGCGACCGCTGCCCAGCGTTGGCGGGTGAGGATCTTCTCGCCGCTGGCACGAGGCGCGTGCTGCATCGTGTCGCCGTCGGCCGGGTCGACGCCGAGCGCCATGGCCGGTGGGCCGTCCATGATGATGTTTACCCAAAGGATCGCGATCGCGGTGAAGGGTTGTCCGTCGGCAATGCCGAGTGCCGACGTCAGCAGAAACAGCAACGCGAAGCCGAGCGTGGTGCTGAGCTGGAAGCGAACGAACTTCACGATGTTGGCGTAGATCGTGCGGCCACGTTCGACGGCCAGCACGATCGTGGCGAAGTTGTCGTCGGTGAGCACCATCGTGGCGGCCTCTTTGCTCACCTCGGTGCCGGTGATGCCCATTGCGATGCCGAGGTCGGCTTTCTTCAGCGCGGGCGCATCGTTCACACCGTCGCCCGTCATCGCCACGACGTTGCCGCGCCGCTGCAGCGCGGCCACGAGGCGCATCTTGTGTTCCGGCGCGACGCGCGCGAACACGGCGATGTCGTCGATGCGCTGGTCGAGTTCGTCGTCGTCCATCTCCTCGAGCTCGGCACCAGTGATCGCCTCGCCGTGTAGCCCGAGCTCTCGGCCGATGGCAGCAGCGGTGGCAGCGTGGTCGCCCGTGATCATCTTCACCTCGATGCCGGCACGGTGGGCGATGGCGATGGCATCTCGCGCCTCGGGGCGGGCGGGGTCAACGATGCCGACCAGCGCCAGCAAGGTGAGCCCGTGCAGCACGTCGGCCGGGTCGGCACCGCTGGCGGAGAACTCTCCCCATGCCTCAATGCTGAACTGGCGTTGCGCGACAGCGATGACGCGTTGTCCGTTGGCAGCGAAGCGATCGTGGTGCGGCATCAGCCCGCCGTGATGGATCGACCGTGCGAGCAGCACATCGGGGGCGCCTTTGGCAAGTACGCGCACGACGGTGTCGCCGTTGTCGTCGACGAACTGGTGCACAGTGGCCATGTACTTGTTCGCCGAATCGAATGGCACTTCCGCCAACCGGGGATGGTCGGCGCGCAGCGACGCCACGTCGATTCCGGCGTTGGTGGCGAACACCAGCAATGCGGTCTCGGTGGGATCGCCCACCCGCACCCACGCCCCTGTGTCGTCCTCGCGCACCTCGGCGTCGTTGCACAATGTCATCGCGTTCAACGCTGCGCCGCGCATGTCGGAATGCGCGGTGACGAAGTCGACAGCGGTCATCTCGTTCAGCGTCAGGGTGCCCGTCTTGTCGCTGCAAATCACCGTGGTACAGCCGAGGGTTTCCACCGACGCGAGGCGCTTCACGATTGCGTTGCGCTTGGCCATCTTCGACACACCGACGGCCAGCGTGACGACCGTGACGGCGGGCAGTCCCTCGGGGATCGCGGCGACAGCGAGTGCCACAGCGGTGAGTACCAACTGGCTGACCTCCTCACCGCGGATCAGACCGATCACGAACACGGCGGCAACGATCGCCCCGGCGAGCTTGGCCAGGCTGTGTGCCAGCCCATCGAGTTGCACCTGCAGCGGGGTCTTCTCGGCGGTGGTGTTGCGCAACAGGTCGGCGATGCGGCCGATCTCGGTGTGCATCCCGGTGGCGGTCACCTCCATCTCGGCGCGCCCGCGGGTGACGGTGCTGTTCATGTGCGCCATCCACTTGCGCTCGGCCAACGGCGCCGTGTGAGGAGCGATCGTGTGGTCTTTCGCCACCGGCAGGCTCTCGCCGGTCAGTGCCGCCTCGTCCACCTCCAGGGCAACCGAGGCCAGCAGTCGCCCGTCGGCGGGAATGCGGTCACCGGCTTCCACCAGCACAACGTCGCCGGGCACGAGCTCGCGAGCGTCGATGGAGTGCAGCAGACCGTCGCGACGCACTCTGGCGCGGGTGACGAGCATGCTGCGCAATGCCTCCAACGAAGCCTCGGCCCGGTTCTCCTGCACGAATCCGATAACGGCGTTGAGGATGACCACGAACAGCACGACGAGTGGTGTCTTCACTTCGTGGGAGACCACGAACGCCACGACCGCAGCAGCGAGCAGGATCAGGATCAACAGGTCCTTGAACTGCGCGAGCAGACGGCGCCATGTGGGGATACGGGGGGCAGCAGCCAACTCGTTGGGGCCGTGCTCGGCGAACAGTCGCAGCACCTCTGTGGTGGAGAGGCCTGCTTGGGGGGAATCAGGATGCATGGAGTTCCTTCGGACAATCTTGTGAGTGTTGCCGAAGGTCTCTCCCAGCCGCTCCTGACGGAATGGCTCACCGTCGCCGGGCGCAAGGCCGTGATGACGACAACGGTGTGACGGGATACTCCCCTTCACCCGGCATGGTACGGGGGAGTGCGGCGGCTGGCAACCGTTTCTCGTCACGCATCTCGCTACGCTCGCCAGGCATGAGCGAGCCGGTGCATCCAAACGTCACCCGAGTCGTCGAGGCCGCCGCGGCCCGAGGCCTGACGATCCAGCCGGTCCGGTTCCCTGACGGCGCCAAGACGGCGGTCGACGCAGCGAACGCGATTGGCGTGCAGGTGGGTCAGATCGTGAAGAGCCTGATCTTCGGTGTCGACGGCGAGGTGGTGCTGGCCTACGTCAGCGGATCGAACCAACTCGATGAGAAGAAGTTGGCCGCAGCGGCCGGCGGTACGAAGTGCGCACGCGTCGATGCAGACGCAGTGCGCGCGGCCACAGGCTTCCCGATCGGTGGTGTGCCGCCGTTTGGCCACACGACGCACCTCAAGGTGTTCATCGACCCCGACCTGTTGCAGTATGACGAAGTGTGGGCGGCCGCCGGCACCTGGCACGACGTGTTCGGCATCGAGCCGCACAAGCTCGTCGAGGCGAGCGAAGGTCTGGTCGTGGAGTTGAAGAAGGGCTGACGATCGGCCTGATGGACGTGCTCGGGACTATGGTCCGCCGACCAACGTCCATGTCCTCCACCCGCCGCCGTCACGCGACAACAGAACGGTCGGTGTGAGGCCATCGCAACGGTTCTGTGGCCACGCGCTGCTCACCGTCCACAAGCTCCCATCCGCAGGCGATGTGCCCACACTGTGGATGGAACCGAGCGCGCGTACCTTCTGATCCGTCCACATGGCGTTGCTCCGGCGAAACTCGCGACCACACAACTCGACACCGTCACGTCGCAGGTGGCGAACGAGCACCGTGACCACCACTGTGCCCACGATCAGAACGGCCAGAACGCCGACGATCACCATGGTCGTGCGCCGTCGAGTGTCAGCCATCCGGTGATCGTATGCTGGCGGCGTGGAGCAGATACCGCTGATCGAGGACAGTCGCGGGGTCGACGTCAGTCAGATCCGTCGTCAGCTGCGCATGACCGTGCCCGAGCGCGTTCGGTCCATGGTCGAGGCGGCGAACACGATGCTCGCCATCCAGGAGCGTGCGCAGGCCTCGCTCCGTCGGGCACGCTGATGTTCGACCCCGTTCGGATCTGTCAGATCTTGAACGAGGAGGACGTTGCCTACATCATCGTCGGCGGGTTTGCATCGGTCGTCCACGGCTCATCGCTACCCACCCAGGACATCGATGTCGTCCCGTCTCGTCAGGCGGCAAACCTCGATCGCCTCGCTCGTGCGCTGCGCCGGATGAACGCGATGATACGCACGGGCGGTGACCCGGTTCCGGCGCCGATCGACGGACCCTTCCTGGCCAACATGCCGATCATGCTCAACCTCGTCACTGATCTCGGCGACGTCGACCTCACCTTCACCCCGTCCGGTGGATTGGGAGGATTCGATGAGTGGAGCGCTCAGGCGATCGTGGTCGAGATCGCCGACGGTCTTTCCGTGCGCATCGCCTCGCTCGACGACATCATCGACTCAAAGCGTGCTGCCAACCGTCCCAAGGATCAGATGGCCTTGCCCTACTTGGAGTCGCTGCGCGACGAACTGCGCGACCGCTGAGCCGTGAGGTTCAGACTTCATCGGCGGCGTGCCTCCGTTCGATCACACGACGCATCTGAAGGTGTTCATCGACCCCGACCTGTTGCAGTACGACGAAGTGTGGGCCGCCGCCGGCACCTGGCACGACGTGTTCGGCATCGAGCCGCACAAGCTGGTCGAGGCGAGTGAAGGCCTGGTCACGGAGTTGAAGAAGGGCTGAGATGCCGGCTCCCCTGGGTGAATGGCTCGTCGCTGGAAGCGAGCACGACCCCCGTTAGTGTCCGCGTATGGCATTCGACCTCGACCCCGGTCTCGACCTCGATAGCACGCCCACGCGGCACGCGCTGTATCGACAGCGGTTGGCGAACACTCGGAGATTCATGTCGTCGCTCGACATCCCCGTCATGCTGGTGCGCGATCCGTTCAACGTCCGGTACATCACCGGAGCAACGAACATGACGGTCTTCAACCTCATTGTTCCTGCGCGGTACTTGCTGGTGTTCGCCGATGGACCGGTGATCCTTTTCGACTATCTCGGCGGCGAGCATCTGTCGGTGGGTTTGCCGACCATCGATGAGGTACGGATCGCACGCGGCCTGAGCCATGTGAGCAGCAACGGTCTCGCTGCCGCCGAATCTGCGGCCATGGCCGGGGAGATCGCCTCGCTCGTCCTGGCGCACTGCGGTGAGATCGGGACGCTGGCGATCGACAGCTTCCCGTTCGCCGCGGCGGATGCCCTGCGTGGTGAGGGCTTCGAGATCTCCGATGCCGACGTGCTGATGAGCCGCACGAGGCGGGTGAAACTGCCGCTCGAGATCGCCTACATGCGCGAAGCCATGCACCGGACTGTGGGTGCAGTCCGGCAGATGGAGGCCGAACTTCGTCCTGGGATGACGGAGAACGAGGTCTGGAGCCGTTTCGTCGGAGCGCTCGTCGCGGGGCACGGGGAGGTGGTGTCAACTCGCTTGCTCGAGAGCGGCCCGAACACATTTCCCTACTTTCAGGAGTGCGGTACCCGTGTGATCGAGGACGGCGATCTGGTGTGCCTCGATACCGATGCGATTGCGTTCGAGAGTTGTTCGGTGGACTTCTCTCGCACGTTCCTTGCGGGCGACGGTCCGGGTCGTCCGGCGCAGCGCGAGCTCTATCGGCGTGCACACGAACAACTGCTGCACAATGTCTCGCTCATTGGTCCGGGTGTGTCGTTCGAGGACGTGGCTCGCAACTCATGGCCGGTTCCGGAGGAGCATCGGTCGAGTCGCTACTACTGCGTCGGCCATGGTCTCGGCATGGTCGGTGAGTATCCCAATCTCCCGTTCTACACGCCTGGTGTGCCGTACCCGTTGGACGACGTCTTCGAGCCGGGAATGGTCTTCTGCGTGGAGAGCTACATCGGCTCGGCCAGTAGTGGTGAGGGTGTGAAGCTGGAGGACCAGCTGTTGGTCACCGAGACCGGTGTCGAGATCATGAACGACTACCCGTTCGAGGAGCGGCTCTTGGCTCACTAGCCATTTCGTCGGGAAGTGCCCGCCAGGGCTCGGGGCCGAGAGCCGGGCTTCACAAGCCAACGGTGGCGTGCCCCCGTTTGGCCACACGACGCACCTCAAGGTGTTCATCGACCCCGACCTGCTGCAGGACGACGAGGTGTGGGCCGCCGTCGGCACCTGGCACGACGTGTTCGGCATCGAGCCGCACAAGCTCGTCGAAGCCAGCGAAGGCCTCGTCACGGAGCTGAAGCGCGGCTGACGTCCACCGGGGTCGGGCGGGGCGTGCCCGGCAGGAGGCGGCGCGGTCCCGCGCCTTCGGCTGCCATCTCGTCGTCGGGGTTCAGCAGGGCGCATCGGTCGAACGACAGGCACCCGCACCCGATGCACGTCCACAGATCCTCGCGGACTCGCTGGAGGTAGTCGATCTGCTGGCCGAGGACATCGAGCCAACGCGCTGCGACCCGAGCCCAGTCGTTCTCTTTCGGTGTGCGTCCCAGTGGGAGCTTGTCGAGGGCTTCCCTGATGTCGGCGAGCGGGATGCCCGCCCGTTGCGAAGCTCTGATGAACGCGAGGCGGCGAAGCACGTCACGCGCATACCGACGCTGGTTGCCGGCGGACCGAACGCTGAAGATGAGCCCCTCGCGTTCGTAGAAGTGCAGCGCCGACACGGCGATGCCGCTGCGCGCGGTGACCTGGCCGATGGTGAGTTGGTCGGAGGACTTCAGGCTTGGTGACGTCACCGCAACATTCTGCTTGACCTCAACTTCGGTTGAGGTGCGATTGTGGGCTTGCCCTCGAGTGGCGAGGGCAGGAGAGGATCCGTGGTGGACGAGTTCATGGTGGTTTGTACGTTCCGTGCTGGGACGGACATGAGGGAGGTCTTCGCCGTCGTGGCGGAGGAGCAGGCTGCCGTGGCGGCGCTGTCAGCCGAAGGGACGCTCGGCGACATCCGGCTCGCGCTGGTGCGTGGAACGGTGTTCATCCAGGCGTTCGGCGCCGATGCCGAGGCAGCGACAGCAGCGGTCCGTTCGTTGCCGATGGCAAAGTGGTGGGATCTCGACGTGTTCCCGATCGCGGTGCCCGCCATCGGGGGTTCCTGATGAGTACCTTCACTGCTGAGGAACTGGAATACCTCCGCTCGCAGCCGCTCATGCGCTTCGCATCGGCGTCACCGAACGGGCGGCCCGACGTGGCCCCGGTCGTGTTCCAGATCGCCGGCGACGAAATCGTCACAGCAGGCTTCGACATCACCCACACCGTTCGGTATCGCAACATCCAGGCGAACCCCCGCGTGTCCGTCGTCGTCGACGACCTCGCGTCGACTGATCCCTGGTCGCCCCGTGGCATCAAAATCGTCGGCACCGCCGTGATTGAGGACAGCGACGGCTCGCCTCGGTTTCGGATCACGCCCGAGGTGATCATCAGTTGGGCCATCAACGACACCACTCCGGGAATCCCGAAGATGGAGCGACGTCGGGTTCGCTGACACCCCGTCCTGCTGCAGTAGGCACGTTGATCCGGCGTGGGTCCGGGCGGCCGTGGCACGCCGCCGTCGTTCGGTCGCAGGCTGTCTGTTGGTGTGAAAGGGTTTGATCCCAACTTTGAGGAGCGCGAAAGTGAACGAACCTGCAAATAGCACCAATTTCTCGGGCGCGGTCCCGGACGTCTATGACCGCCATCTCGTGCCCATGATCTTCGACGCCTACGCGGCGGATCTGACCACTCGTGTGGGAACCCTCGGGGTCTGCGACGTGCTCGAGGTGGCGTCCGGTACGGGCGCCGTGACGCGAGCAATGGCCGCGGCACTACCCGACTCCGTGTCGCTTGTCGCCACCGACCTGAGCGCGGCGATGGTCGAGCACGCATCGAGGGTGGGCACGGCGCGCCCGGTGCAGTGGCAGGTGGCCGATGCGATGCAGTTGCCGTACCCGGACGCCAGCTTCGACGCAGTGGTCTGCCAGTTCGGGGTGATGTTCTTTCCCGACAGAGTCGTGGCCTACCGGGAGATCCTGAGAGTGCTGCGTCCAGGAGGGTGGTTCCTGTTCAACGTATGGGACCGGATTGAACACAACGACTTCGCGCAGGTGGTTTCCTCCGCGGTCGCCGACCTGTATCCCGGCGACCCGCCCACGTTCATGGAGCGGATTCCGCATGGCTACTTCCTCCCGGACGTGATCCGCGCCGACTTAGTGGCTGCCGGGTTCGACGGGGCCATCGATGTGGAGGAGGTGGCCTCGCGTAGTCGTGCAGCCACCAGTGCACTCGTGGCGACGGCGTACTGTCATGGCACCCCGATGCGAAACTTCCTCGAGGCTCGCGGCATCGGTCACCTCGACGCCGCCACAGCAGCAGCCGAAGCAGCAGTGGCACGATCGTTCGGCCGAACCGACCTCGACGGGAGGATCAACGCCTTCGTCGTCGCTGCGGCCGCGCGACCCGAGTAACCCGAGCCAGGCGCCGTTGCGTCATGGCCACGCGAACGCGATCGTGGCGCACTATCGAGCGGAACACGGGCGCTGACCGAAGAGCGTGGGGAGTCTCGCGGGCATGGGTCCAGCGACCCCGCCGTCGATGGCACAGCGGTCGCCGAAATCGCCGAACGAGGCGCGGCGAAGGTCAGGTGATGTGGGCGTCGAGGACGTCGCGGATCGACAGCACGCCCACGAGGCCGGAGTCGCCGCGCACGAGGACGTGGCGGACGTAGTCCTCCATCATTTCCTCGGCCGCATCGCTGATCGTGTTGCCGGCGTCGACCCAAATGAGATGTGTGCTGGCGACGTCGCCCACGAGCGTGGTGTCCAGATCGCGGCCTTCGGCGACCACGCGCACGATGTCGCGTTCGGAGATCAGCCCCGTGACGGCGTCGCGTGAGCCGACCACCAGCACGCCGACACTGGCCTCGGCGATCACAGTGGCGGCCACGCGAACGGATGCATCGGCAGTGATCGTGATCACCTCGGAGGTGAGATACGTCTGCGCGGACGCATTGGCACCGTGGAACTGGGTTGCCTTCGGTTCGATGGTGGTCATCGGGTGCTCCTCTGCTGCGACAACCATGGTGGCAGCATCGGCGACAAACCGGTCACGGTCTCGCCGGTTCGGCCTGTGGGGCGCCGACCACGCCACCCGCGATCACATCGACGACGATCGCTGGCTTCCCCGATTGTGTGTACATCACGGCTTGCGCGGCGATGAGTTGGCGCCCGGAGTGCTGCACCGTAGCGATGCACTTCAACTCCCCGCCGTCGGCCGGGATGGGACGAAAGAACACCGCATTCATGGTGACGGCCTGCACGTCGTAGCCAGCTGCGGCGACCGACCGGATGAGGTCGTCGCAGGCGCGTTCGCCCATCAGCGCGGCACAGCCACCGTGCAGCCCAAGGCGTTCATTGGCGAGTTCCGGATGGGCGAGGAACGACATCGTGAGCGTGTCGGCGGTGCGGCCCAGCACGCGGCCGCCCAGCGTGTGCAACACCGAGCCGTTGAACTGTTCGAAGTCGAAATCGGCTGGTGGGGCGAGGTCGCCGATCGCCCCTGCCGCGCGTTCGCTGTTGGGGAGCACGGCGAAGCGCCCGGAGACCGACGCGACGTCGAGGTCGCCAGACCGGACGATGGACGCGCTGGCAGCTCCACCCTGATACCGCGATGGCTCGCCGCCGACGCCCGCCACCACCGCGTGCCCGGCGAACGGGCGCGAGAACAACTCGATGTGCAGGCTGCTGGTGACGATCACCTCGGTGGGGTGCACGATGCGCACGCACGGGCCACCCACCACGGTGTCGGCCAGCATGAACAACACACCCGGCGCGGGTAGCCCGTCAAGGCCATGTGACGCCGGCCCGGGGCGCAGTTCAGTGCGACGGATCCCGTCGTCGGTGGTCTGGCGGGTGAGGCCGAAGACGATGTCGCTGGGACACACGACGTCTGCTTGCGGATTGTGCGTCCAATGGCTCTCGGGCATGCGTTGCCCAGTGTACGAAGGACTGCTGTAGCTCGGCCCGGTCAGCCCGCCGGAGGGACGAACGCAGCCGGGTCGCTGGTCTCGGTGAATGCCGTCAACGTGATCAGCAGATCGCCGTCGTCGAGCTTGGCGAGTACACCGTCGTTCAACACGCAGTAGACGGCAGTACCTCCCGACAGCGGCATGTCGACGCAGAGGGCAGGTTGCCCGGCGAACGTCTCGGCATGAGCGACGGACGGGCCGATCTTGGCCTGGTTGTCGCGACGCAGTCGCTTGGCCGTGTCGGCCGCGTAGAACTCGACCGTGGCCAGGGTGTCGCTGATCTTGGATGCGTCGAATCGGTCGGTGCAGGGAGCCGACAGATCGACAGTGCAGGTCTTGGCCAGCGCCTCGGTCTGGATGTAGTGCACGTTGCCGATGGTGACGCTGCGCCTGCCCGGTTCCAGCACCACAACTGCAGGGCGGGTGATCGCGCCGTACTTGGTGAGTACGTCGTACGTGGCCGAGATGGGGCCGGCGGCGGGCGCATCGAGTTTGGTGAGCACCGAGTCGACGTTGATATCGCCCGTGAGGCTGCCGGCAGGGAAGGGGCTGTCCTCGAAATGGGGGCGCTTACCGGTGAAGCATCCAGCAAGCAGCAGAGCGGGTAGGACGAGGAGGAGCGCGTGTGCGCCACGACGAGACATCGGTCGAGACACTACGGCGTCGAGGCGTCGCACGACACGCACGATGTGCGGTTTCCCGGTCGACGATTCATTTGAGGTTCGCACAGCGAGCCTCCAGCTCCGTAACCTTCGAAGCGTGATTCGTCTCGATGCCGCCACGGTGCTGCTGCAGTGGGCGGCCGGTGGCCTGCTGTTCCTCTGGTTCACCACCCGCCGGCGCGAAGTCGGTGTCGGCTACGGCTGGCTGTTGCGGGGCAACTACCTGTTGCTCGCCGTCGGCGCAGCCGCGCTCGGTTTCCACTTCGACGTCGTGCCCGTTCGCGAAGCGGCATCGATCGCCGTTGCCGTTGGCGCGTTGTTCGCATTGGTGATGTCGATCGTTCGCCGCAAGGCTGGTGTGTCGGGTCAGACCGAGGAGCACGACCGTCGCTCCGCCCGCGTTGCCGAGATGACCGGTATCGAGCGCGAGGTCGCTGCTCGTACCGAGGGTCCCGAGTTCGATCCGCGGCTCGACCTCATTGCTCCAGCACTGGGCGCGGTAGGCCTGGTTGCGGCGGCGCTCGACGCTGGTGGTAATCCGGCGGTGTCGCTGCTGCGTGCCTTTGCGGGCGCAGCCTTCCTGGGTGCGGTCTCCGACGCGATGCTGCTGGGTCACTGGTACCTGGTGCAGCCGGGTCTGCCTCGGCGGCACCTCAACGAACTGGTGAAGGTGCTGGGCTGGGTGTGGCCGTTCGAGATCATCTCGCTGCTGCTGCCGACCGGCATGGTGTCGGTGTGGAACGGCTCCATCGATGACGGCTGGAGCGGCCAACTCGGCTGGTTCTGGGCAGCGTGCGCTGTGGGCACCATCGTGTTGGTGTGGGTCACCCGGGCGGCGTTGCGCGAGCGTTACTACTCGGCGGTGATGGCCGCCACGGGTCTGCTCTACCTGGCGATTCTGACGGCCTTCGGTACCGACCTCGTGGCTCGTGCCGTGCTCAGCGGCTGAAGGCGCGCCTTCAGGAATAGGTGAAGTCTGATTTTCAAATTACTCTGAGATCATGCGCGACATCCCCCGTACCGTCTATCTCGATGAGCACGAGCAGTTCCGTGCGGCGTTCAATGCCTTTCTCGCCAAGGAAGTGGTGCCCAACCACGAACAGTGGGAGAAGGATGGCATCACCCCCCGGGAAGTGTGGTTGAAGGCTGGCGCCGATGGCTTTCTCGGGCTCATGGTGCCCGAGCAGTACGGCGGTGGTGGCTCGGATGACTACCGCTTCGCGGCAGTCATGCAGGAAGCCGTCAGCTACGTAGGCGCGATCGGTTCCGCGATGGGCTTCACACTGCACAACGACATCGTGCTGCCGTACTTCCTCGGCCTGTGCAACGATGAGCAGAAGGCGCGTTGGCTGCCTGGAATGTGTACCGGTGAGCGCATTGGCGCCATCGCCATGACCGAGCCCGGTGTCGGCAGCGACCTCGCCAACATGCGCACCACGGCCGTCAAGCACGGTGATACCTACGTCGTCAACGGCAGCAAGACGTTCATCACCAACGGCATCAACAGCGACGTCGTTGTGGTGGCTGTCAAGACCGACCCTACGCAGAAGCACCGCGGCATCAGCTTGCTTGTCCTCGAGCGCGGCATGAAGGGGTTCGAACGTGGTCGCAACCTCGAGAAGTTGGGTATGCATTCGCAGGACACTGCAGAGTTGTTCTTCAGCGATGTCGAAGTGCCGGCCGCCAACCTGCT
Source organism: uncultured Acidimicrobiaceae bacterium (assembly GCA_903919215.1). Taxonomy (GTDB): domain Bacteria; phylum Actinomycetota; class Acidimicrobiia; order Acidimicrobiales; family Ilumatobacteraceae; genus UBA668. Next base: position 9,113 of record CAIXHI010000348.1, on the reverse strand, counting down.
GGGTGAGGAAGGCAAGGGGTTCTACTACCTCATGCTCAACCTGGCCCAAGAGCGGTTGAACATGGCCGTCGGAGCGTTGGCTGTGTGTCAGGCGGCGCTTGACCAGACGATTGCGTACACCAAGGAGCGCATGGCGTTCAGTCAGTCCGTGGCGTCGTTTCAGCACAGCAAGTTCCTGTTGGCCGAGCTGAGCACCGAGACCCAGGTGGCGCAGGTGTACGTCGACCGTTGCATCGAACTCCACACCGCGGGCGCGTTGTCGGCGGAGCAGGCGTCGGCGGCGAAGTTCTATTGCACAGAGCTACAGAACAAGGTGGTCGATCGCTGTCTGCAGCTGCATGGCGGGTATGGCTACATGCTCGAGTACCCCATCGCTCGCGCGTGGGCCGACAGCCGCATCCAGACCATCTACGGCGGCACCAGCGAGATCATGCGCGAAGTCGTCGGCCGCGCCGTTATCGGACGCTGACGACAGCCCCTCACCCCAGGATCCGTATCCAGCGCTGCGCATTGCCAGCCTCTATGTCGCGGCTCTGACCTCGGAAGGCCGAGATCAGGGCCGCGACACAGACGGGGAATTTGGTGGGTAGGGGGAGTGCTCCGAAGTGCGGCCGGGCAGACTCTGGGTCCCATGACCGCATCGATCCATGTCCGTGAGCTCGCGCTGGCGCTCGGTGCCCGCCACCTCTTCGAAGGGCTCGAATTTGCCGTCGACCCCGGTCAGCGCGTTGGCCTTGTCGGACCGAACGGTGTGGGCAAGTCGACGCTGCTGAAGATCCTGGCCGATCAGCTGCGACCCGACAAGGGCACCGTCACGCGGAACCCGGCGAACGCGATCGTCGGTTATCTCGCGCAGGAACCGGACCGCACCGATGAGACCGTGCGCGAGCACCTCTCCCGACGCACCGGTGTCACCGCGGCGCAGGACGCACTCGACGCGGCGACGACGGCGATGGCAGCCGGTGACGGCAGCGCCGACGATCAATACAGCGATGCCCTCGATCGGTGGCTGGCAATCGGCGCAGCGGACTTCGACTCACGCATCGGCGAGGTGTGGGCAAGCCTCGGTCTGCATGCCCGCCTCCTCGATGAACGGATGTCCGTGCTGTCCGGTGGGGAGGCCGCCAGGGTGGGTCTCGCTGTTCTGCTGCTCGCACGGTTCGACGTGTTTCTGCTGGACGAGCCGACCAACGACCTCGACCTCGGCGGGCTCGATCTGCTGGAGAAGTTCGTGGTCGGCCAGGCAGCAGGGTGTGTGATCGTCAGCCATGACCGAACGTTCTTGCAGCGCACCATCACACACGTAGTGGAAATCGATGAGTTCAGTCACCGGACAACACGTTTCGCTGGCGGCTGGGATGCCTATCTGCGCGAACGCGAGGTGGCGCGCGACCAAGCGCGCCAGGCGTACGACGAGTACGACAACAAACGATCGTCGCTGGCCGGCCGCGCACAACGTGAGCGGGAGTGGGCGACGCAGGGTGTGTCGAAGGCGAAGAAGAAGCCTGACGACAACGACAAGAACGCCAAAGCGTTCAAGGTCAACCAGAGTGAGCAACTCGCCGGTAAGTCCGCTCGTACCGAGAAGATGCTCGAACGGTTGGATGTTGTGGAGGAGCCGCGTGAGGCGTGGCAACTGCGGTTACAGATCGCCACGGTCGAACGCAGCGGTGATGTGGTGGCGCGTCTCGAGCAGGCTGTCGTCGCCCGCGACTCGTTCACGCTCGGCCCGATCGACCTTGAGATCGGCTACGGCGAACGGGTGGTCATCGAAGGACCGAACGGCAGTGGTAAGTCGACGCTGTTGGGTGCATTGCTGGGGGAGATCGAGCTGACCGGCGGCACGCGGTGGGGTGGTCCCGGTGTCGTCGTCGGCCGCCTGGAGCAGGCGCGGCAACAGTTGACCGGAGCGGCCACGGTGCTGGACGCGTTTCTCGGTGCGACAGGGATGATGGTGAGTGATGCTCGCACACTGCTGGCCAAGTTCGGGATCGCCGCGGCGCACGTCGGTCGCCCGGCCGAGTCGCTCTCACCGGGCGAGCGCACCCGAGCTGTGCTGGCGTTGCTGATGGCGAAGGGTTCGAACTGCATTGTGCTGGACGAACCGACGAACCATCTCGACATGCCGGCCATCGAACAACTCGAGCAAGCGCTGGAGACGTTTCCGGGCACTGTCTTGCTGGTCAGCCACGACCGTTCGCTGCTCACGAACGTGCGGCGCACGCGCACGCTCAGGTTGCAGGACGGGCGTGTGCTCTGACGCTACGCGCGGCGAACACTCCGATCGTCGCCAGTACTGCTGCAATCGCGAAGTTGGTACCCAGTGCGCCAGTGAGTGACCACGAGGTGCGGTCCGCGAGTGCGACGGTCGCCCCGCCGACGCCGCCCATCAGCGAGAACCCGACGCTGTCGGCGAGCGCCACCTGGCTGCTGATCTCGCCTTCGCGCCCCTCCTCGGCGTAGCTCATCGCCGACACCGTCGCCGGGTTGTACAACAACCCCACGCCGAGTCCGCCGACGGACCACCCGAGGAACGTTGCCCACAGTGGCCATTGCGACCAGAGCACTGGGGCGGTCAGGAAGATGCCGATCAGCATCACGATGTAGCCCTGGCGAATCGCGCGCGCAGGATTGTTGGATGGCCGGCGTGCTCGGATCCATTGCCCGACGGTCCACAGCAACGCGGCCCCGATGATCGTGAACCCCTGCACGAACGGCCGGGCGCCATGGATGCGGTCGGCAGCCAAAGGGACGAAGCTGTCGACGCCGAGGAACGTCGCCGTGGCCAGCAGGCGGCAGGCGATGATCGCTGGGAACCCTCGTCGTGCGCGCAGCACACCCGGCGGGAACAGATGACGCAATGCGGGCAGACCGACGGCGATACCGATGGCCACGATCGCCGCCGCGGCGGCGGGGTGTGCGAACTGCAGTCCGGCGACGATCGTCCCGATACCGATCGCCGCGCCGAACGCGGAGGGGATGCGGGTGCGCCGCCGCTCCATCTCGACCGGTCGGTAGGCCAGCATCGGTCGCACGGCGAGCGCCCCGACGGCGAGTGCCGCCGGTACCAGCCCGAGGAAGACCCACTTCCATCCGAACTGATCAGTGATCCAACCCGACAGCGCTGGAGCGAACAAGCTGGGCAGCACCCACCCTGCGGAGAGATAGGCGTAGATCATCGGCCGGCGATCGGGTGGGAACGCTCGGGTGACGAGGGCGTACCCGATGGGGGAGAACGCACCGGTGCCGAGACCTTGGATGCCGCGACCGACGACGACCCACAGCATCGATGGGGCAAATGCAGCGATGAGTAGCCCGCTGACGAACATCGCGATGCTGATCGTGAACGGCAGGGCGGGCCCCTTGCGGTCCGCCAGTTCGCCGGCGACGACCAGCGACACCAGGTTGGCCAGGGTGTAGATCGCGATCGCTGCCCCGTACAGCGAGTCGCCACCGAGTTCGTCGGTGATGGTCGGCAGTGCCGTGATCACCGCTGTCCATTCGAAGGCGACCAGCGAGACCGCGAGCACCAGACCGGCGGCCAGGAGACGTTGTGTGGCGCTGAGGCGTGTGTGCAGCGTGGAGGTCACGCCGGGGCGCCGGGGGCCACCAAGGGCCAGGGACGAGTGCGCTCGACGGTGAGCGCGAGATCGAGCAGCAGCGGCTCGGTGAAGTGACGCCCAAGGATCTGCAGGCCGATCGGCAACCCGTCCACGGTGCCAGCCGGGATGGAGATCGCCGGATTGCCGTGCAGATTCGCGGGGAACGTCAGCCGACCGTTGTTGCCCGGCCCGGCCTCGAGGCCACCGAACACGCCGGGCAGCGGTCCTTCGGCGTCGAACGCGATGTCGGGATTGGTGGCGGTCATCACGAAGTCGACGCCGTCGGCGGGGTCGAAGATCCGGGCCATCGCCTCGTTGACCTCCATGCGCCGCCGCTCGATCTTGCCGCGCACGGCGGAGTTGTACGCACCCTGCGTCATCGTCAGGCCGAACTGAATCTCCGGTGTGAGCGTGTCGGCGCACTCTGGCCACAGGTCGCGCAACTGCTCTTCGATCTCGAGGTTGCCACTGATCGCCCACGCCGTGCCCATTCGCGGTACTGCGGTATCGGCCCCGTCGACGCGCTTCATGCCGAGGTGCTGCACGAGCTCGACCCCGGCTGCTTCGAGTAACTCCCACATCACCGGTGAGACCGTTGCGTTGCCCCAGTCGGGGGCGAACGCCACGCGAGCCCCGCGCAATTCGGCGAGGTGGGTGCCGAGCCCCGTCTCCCACCCCTCCACGCGAGGCAGGCTGATGGGGTCGCGCGGGTCGAAGCCGTTACACACGTCGAACCAGCGGGCGGTGTCGCGCACGGACCGCGACACGCAACCGACGGTGACGGTGAGGTTGCCGTACTTTGCCTTCGGGCCACGGGGGATGCGGCCCAGCGTCGCTTTCAGCCCGACCAACCCAGTGAAGCCAGCGGGGATACGGATGCTGCCGCCGCCATCTCCAGCAGTCGCGAGCGTCAGTAGTCCGCCCGACACCGCTGCTGCCGCCCCGCCGCTGCTACCGCCGGGCGTGCGCCCGTGCTGCCAAGGATTCTGCGTAGCGCCGTGCAGCACGGTGCGGGTGACGTTGACGCCGCCGAACTCGCTGGCCGTCGTCTGTCCGATCGTCACCGCGCCGCCGATGTCGCGTAGGCGTTGCACCATCGTGCTGGTGTGACCCGCGACGTGGTCGCGCAGTGGCACGGATGCGTGCGTATCGGGCCAACCCTGGACCGAGTCGAGCTGCTTGACTCCGAGCGGTACGCCGCCGAATGGCTTGCTGACGTCGGCGGTGGCCGCAGCGGACTCCGCCTCGTGCGGTGCCAAGAACGAGAACGCATTCAGCGTGCTGGCCTCGATCGCAGCCAATGTCGCCGCAAGCTCCTCAGCCGGCGATCTGCGGCCGGCCCGGAACTCCTCGACCAACGAGCAGGCGTCCCCTTGCCACGGTGTGTCACCCATGGCCGATCACTGTACTGCCAACCACACCATCAGGCCCTCGGGCCGCCGCCCTGCTGCCTGGATCGACGTGCCGCCTAGAGTCGTTGTCGCATGGACAGTCGAACGTTCCTCGGGCTCACACAGAGTCACAACCCGTATCGCTGGTCGATGGAGGTCACCTCGCGGCTGATCACCATGGGCAACTTCCTGTGGGGCGGCGCCGGGCTCGGCGCCGCCATTTCGGCGCTGGAGGGCACCACCGGTCGCAACGTGGTGTGGGCCACGTCGCAGTACTTGTCGTACGCCCGGTGCGGCGAGGTGCTCGACATCGACGTCACGGTCGCGGTTCAAGGACATCACATGTCGCAGGCTCGGGCGGTCTGCCACGTCGGCAACCGCGAGATCCTCACCGTCAACGCTGCGCTGGGTGACCGACCCTTCGATCGTTCCGGGCAGTGGGAGCGCATGCCGACGGTGCCGTCGCCGGATGAGTGCGGCGACCGTGAGTACCGTCACGACTCAGAGAACACCATCGGCGACCACATGGATCAGCGGATCATCAAGGGTCGCAACCCGTCGGAGTTGCCCGGCGCTGAGGGCGACGGGCAGACGCTGATGTGGGCGCGCATCCCCAAGGTGATCGACGGCGTCGATGCCACGACGCTCGCTGTGTTGGGCGACTTCGTGCCGTTCGGTGTTGGTCAGGCCTTGGGTGTCCGCGGTGGTGGCAACAGCCTCGACAACACCCTGCGGGTGGTGAACCTGGTGCCGACCGAATGGGTGCTCCTCGACATTCGGGCGCACGCCGTCAATCGAGGTTTCGGACACGGACTGGTGCACATGTTCGCCGAGGATGGCACGTTGATGGCGACCGCCAGTCAGAGCTGCATCGTGCGCTACTGGAAAGATGACACGTCGCCCGCCGACGCTGAGAAGGGATCCTGATGAGCCTGCCCATTCGCCCCGGTATGACCGTGCCCCTTCCCGGGCCGCTGCACAGTCACCGCGAGAAGCTCGCCGAGTTGGCCGACCTTGGCTACACCGACATCTGGTCGGCCGAAAGCGACGGCGCTGATGGCTTTACTCCGCTGGCCCTCGCCGCCGCATGGGAGCCGCGTCTGCGGTTGGGGACGGCGATCATCCCCGCGTACACCCGATCGCCAGCATGTTTCGCCCAGAGCGTGGCATCGATGGCTGACGCAGCACCCGGCCGCTTTGCGGTCGGTATCGGTAGCAGCAGCAACGTGATCGTCGAGAAGTGGAACGGCGTACCGTTCGAGCAGCCGTACAAGAAGGTGCGCGACGTCGTGCGCTTCCTGCGGGAGGCGTTCACCGGTGAGAAGGTGAGCGGCAGTTTCGACACCTTCGAAGTCAGCGGCTTCCGCCTGGGAGTGCGTCCCGAGCAGCAGCCCCCGATCCTGGTGGCAGCGTTGCGTGAGGGTATGTTGCGCCTCGCCGGGCGCGAGGGTGACGGAGCGATCATCAACTGGCTGAGCCCGGACGATGTACCGCAGGTGACCAAGGTGGTGCGCGACGCAGCCGGCGGTGAAGAGAAGGAGATCGTCGCGCGCATCTTCTGCTGTCCCAGCGAGAACGCCGAAGTCGTGCGGGCATCGGCGAAGTTTGCCATCGCCGCCTACATGAACGTACCCGTGTACGCCGCGTTCCAAGAGTGGCTGGGCCGTGGCCCGGCGCTGCAGGGTATGTGGGATGCGTGGAATGCGGGCGACCGCAAGGCGGCGCTGGCAGCGATCCCGGACGAGGTAGTGGACCAACTGGTGGTGCACGGTTCGCCGGCGCAGTGTCGGGCGACGATCCAGCGCTACTTCGACAACGGTGTGACGACCAGTTCTCTGGCCATTCTGCCACTCGACCCCGATCTGAAGCACTGGGACGCGGTGCGTAGCCTGGCGCCCAGCGCGAGCTGAACGCCAGGCCAGCGATGCTGGCCGACTGCGGCGGCGGTTAGGCCGCGCGGCGGGTGGGTGTGGAGGGCCTGACCGTGGTGGCGGGGACTGCAGGTGCAGGGTTGGCGGCCGCGCGCAATGCGGCGAGTTGGGCCTTGATCGAGGCGATGTGTGCCAGCCCGAGTTGGCGGGTGCGCTGGTCGAGCCGGAACTGAACCGGGATCTCGGCCGGCGACAGCAGCGCCAGTTGTTCGGGGGCCTGGGTGGTGTGGGTGCTGTGGGCCATACCCCGAACCATACGGAAGGGGTGTGACAGGGTTCCCCGACCTCGGCCGGAGAGGTGTGTCAGCCGACGACGACGATCGCGCCGACCACAGCGACGAGCATCACGGCAACCGGGGCCGCGTACGTCGCCCACTTCGGTACCGGCTTCCAGCTCGGTGCCAGCATCAGCCAACCGAGGACGGCCCCGGCGATCGCGCCACCGACGTGCCCGCCGATCGAGATGCCGCGAATCGAGAACGTGAGCACGAGGTTCAGCACCAACGTCATGCCGATACCTGTGCTGAACACGTTGATGCCGCGACGGTGCAGGCCAACTGCCGCGCCTGCCATCAAGCCGAACACAGCTCCGGACGCGCCGCCGGTGAGGGCCCCGCCGTCAACGAGCAACACACCCAGCGAACCTGCCAGCAACGAAGCGGTGTACAACAGCGAGAACCGAACAGTGCCCAGCACTCGCTCGAGCAGCTTGCCGAGTTGGAACAGCAGCAGCATGTTCATCGCCAGGTGGAACAGGCCGAAGTGGATGAAGCCGGAGGTGATCAGCCGGTACCACTGATGTGCCGGATAGATAGCCGAGTTGCTGTCCCAGCGGCTCAGTCCCTGCAGGATCGTTTTGCTGAGGCCGAGGTCGCCGTGCAGTTTGGTGGCAGTCCCGGCGAACGACTGTGAGTCGGTGGAGCCCATCCACATGAACACGGCGACGTTGATCGCGATGATCGAGTAGGTCACTGGCGTGAGGAGCCGTGAACTCGCCAGCTTGGCGCGGGTCTTCACATCGGGACGTGCGGCCTTCGCGCAATCGAGGCAGTGCGACCCAACCTGCGCTTGTACGAGACAGTCGCTGCACGCCGGCTTTCCGCACCGGGTGCAGCTGCGCCCGGCCTCGCGGTCGGGGTGTCGGTAGCAGCGGTGGAGTGCGGGGTCGGCGGAGGACACCGCGCCAGGTTACCTACGGTGTCTCATACCAGAGCGCCGATCAGCACACCGATGATGACGACCAGAATGATCGTGACGTTGTAGACCGCATGGGCCGTCGTGGATTCGATGGTCGCGTCGACCCGGTCGCGGGTGTCGGCGTAGCAGCGCAGATACACCCACATGAAGTACGCGCCGCCGAGCGATAGTGCCAGGGCGGCGCCGATCGGGATGCCGATTACCGCGTGGATCAACCCGAACTGTACGACCTTCAGCGCCCGTCGCTGCCCCGACCAATCCTCCGCTCCGGTGCGGAACAAGCGTTCCTCTGCGTAGGCAAAAAGGGGTAGCGCCGGCAGCAGCAGAGTGATGAACAGCACCGGGATCAACCATTCCCACACGGTGCCGGTGGTGGCTTGGGAACTGCCGAAGACCGGGTTGCCGTCGCCGCCCAAGGCGCTCCACCATCCCCAGTCCAACCCCGGCACCAGCATCAGCGCAGTTGCCGCAGCGATGACGGCGGTGAGCAATAGCGGTACCGGCCACAGGTGCCGCCAACCGGTGTTGTGCCACACCTTGCGAATCAGGGCACGGCCGTCGGCGCTGCGGGATCGCTGCACGCCTGTGACGAGGCGATACCCCATGAACCCGAGCACCGCGAACGTGAGGACGTTCGTGAGCTGATGATTCAACTGGTGCGGGCGGCGAAGACGTCGGCGCCGATGGGTTCGCCGAGCAGATGCCCTTGCACCAGGTCGCAGCCGAGCACACGCAGGCGGCGCAGCTGGTCGGCCGAGGTGACCCATTCGGCCACGACCTGCATGTCGAGCGCATGGGCCAGCTGGATGATCGCCCGCACGATGGGGTCGTCGTTGCCGCTGGTGCCGAGCATGCGGGCCACCGAACCATCGAGCTTCAAGACGTCGGCGGTACAAGTGCGCAGCGCAGTGAGCGAGGAGATGCCGGTGCCGAAGTTGTCGAGCGACAGTTGCACTCCGAAGCGGCGCAACGCCTGCAGCGAGCGCAGCGTG
>CAIXHI010000347.1 GCA_903919215.1 uncultured Acidimicrobiaceae bacterium | reverse complement strand
TGAAGCGCATCCCGAAGAAGATCTGGCACGCCATCCACCTCACGTCCTACGCGCTGTTCGTGATGGTCACGATCCACGGGTTCAAGGCGGGCAGCGACACCAGCAACATGGTCCTGCTGCTCACGATGGCGGGCATCATCGGCATCGTCGCCTTCTCGCTGCTGGCACGCATCTTGCAAGGGCGGGCAAAGCGCATCCAGCGCGCCGAGGCCAACGCGCTCGCTGGGCGCTGACCTACCATCGCTGTCGGCGACCACGTTCGCCGCGAGAGCGAGGGATGGCGATGATCGACTGGACCGACGAACAGCAGATGGTGCGCGGCGCGGTGAAGCGTTTCATCGACGAGGAGGTCCGTCCCCACGTCGAGGAACTCGAACACGGCGACCTGCCGCCGTACGACATCCTGCGCAAGATGTTTGCCACCTTCGGGATGGACGCGATGGCGGGCGACCGCTTCGACCGCCAGATCGCGCGCGAGCAGGCCGGCACCGTGGCCGAACAGAAGGAAGCCAAGGGTGGCGACGGCTCGGGGCTGACCTTGATCCCGACCATCGAACTGTGCCGGGTGTGCCCCGGCATGGTGACAGCGATGGGCGTCAGCATGGGCCTCACCTCCGCAGCCATCCTGGCCAAGGGCACCATCGCCCAGAAGGTTCGCTGGGCACGCGATCTGCTGACGATGAAGAAGATCGGTGCGTGGGCGATCACCGAGCCCGGTTCGGGCAGCGACGCATTCGGCTCGATGAAGTCCACGGCCCGCCGCGACGGCGACGACTACATCCTCAACGGCTCGAAGACGTTCATCACCAACGGGCCGTACGCCGACACCACCGTGTTCATCTGCAAGCTCGACGAGGGCAACCCGCCCGAGCAGCGCAAGGTGCTGTCCTTCGTGCTGGACCGCGGCATGCCCGGTTTCGTGCAGTCCAAGCCGCTACGCAAGATGGGTATGCACTCGTCGCCCACGGGTGAGTTGTTCCTCGACGATGTGCGCGTTGGCCGCGACCGCCTCATCGGCGAGACCGAGGACGTGTCGTCCGGTGGTCGTGACGGCGCGAAGGCGACGTTCATGCAAGAGCGCGCCGGTGTTGCCGCGATGGCACTCGGGATCATCGAAGAGTGCCTGGAGTTGAGCGTGCAGTACGCCAAGGACCGCGTGCAATTCGGCAAGCGCATCGGCGACTTCCAGTTGATCCAGGACAAGTTGGCCCGCATGGAAGTCGCCCGGATGAACGTGCAGAACCTGGTGTTCCGCACGATCGAGATGAGTTCCATCGGCCATTCGATGACGCTCGCCGAGGCATCGGCAATGAAGCTGTACAGCGCCCGTGCGGCCACCGAGGTGGCGCTGGAAGCCGTGCAGTTGCATGGCGGCAACGGCTACATGAGCGAGTTCCGCGTCGAGCAACTGGCACGCGACGCGAAGGTGCTGCAGATCTACGCCGGCACCGACGAGATCCAGATCACGCACATCGCCAAGGACCTCCTGCGCCGCTGAGAGACTGAGCGGATGCATCTCAGCCCGACCTACCCGATCGCTCGCGCCGCGTTCCTCGACGCGGCGCGAGTCGCCGGCGCCACGGTCACGTCGTTCGCGCACCCGCTGCTCGGCCCGGGCGGCGAACCGCTCGCGGTCGACGTTGCCGAGCTCGGCCCCGCCGATGCCGAGCATGTGGTGCTCGTGGTCTCGGCGACCCACGGTGTCGAGGGCTACTGCGGTTCTGCGCTGCAGACCCGTTGGTTGTCGGCGCGAGCCGATGAACGTCCAGCCAGTGTTCGGGTCGTGCACGTGCACGCGCTGAACCCGTACGGCATGGCGTGGGTGCGACGGGTCAACGAGGACAACGTCGATCTGAACCGCAACTTCGTCGACTGGTCACAGCCAGTTCCCGCCAACCCCGACTACGACCTGTTGGCCGAACTGCTGGTGCCTGGTGAGTGGTCCGCCGCCGAGCAGCAGCGCACCACCGAGGTACTGCTCACCTACGCCATGGAGTGGGGGTTCGAGCGGCTACAGGAGGTGGTGAGCGGCGGTCAGTACTCGTACCCCACTGGTGTGTTCTATGGCGGCACCGGCCCCGTGTGGTCGCACCGCTGGTTGCGCGAGTTCTGCGCCTCAGCGCTGGCGGCGGCGTGTTCGGTGGCGATCATCGACCTGCACACCGGTCTCGGCCCGTGGGGTGTCGGTGAGTTGATCGCCAGTGCTGCACCCGGCGATCCGCTGTTCGACCGAGCGGCGGAGCGGTGGACCGACGTGCGCTCGATGCTGGCCGGCGACAGCGTGTCGGCGGTGCTGGCGGGCGACTGGATGAACGTTGCCGATCAGTTGGCACCACACGCCGAAGTCACCCCGGTCACCATCGAGTACGGAACGGTCGACCCGGTGACAGTGCTGCAATCGCTGCGCGCGGACGCGTGGCTGCACTCCCATGGCGACCCGACCGGCCCCGATGCACCTGCCGTGCGCGCCCAGGTGCGGGCGGCGTTCGCCGACGACGACCCGGCCTGGATTGCCGCCTGCTGGCCACGATTCCACGATGTGATGACTGCCGCAGTCCGCTCATAAAAGTTGATACGTGACGTAGCAGGATTTTAAGAACGGCGGCTAGGGTAAGGCCATGGCGTTCGACCCGAAACAGTGGACTCTCAAGACCAACGAAGCCTTCGCCGCGGCCATCGACCAGGCCAAGGCACTGAGCAACCCAGAACTCACGCCCGATCACCTGTTGGCTGCACTCACACGCCAGGACGACACGATCGTGCCTGCCGTGCTCGCCAAGTTGGGCCAGGCACCGCTGATGGTGCGCAACAAGGCCGACGAAGCGGTGGCCAAACTGCCCAAGGCCTACGGCGGCAGCGAGCCGCGGATGAACCGTGAACTCGACAACGTCGTGCGCAACGCCCAGCAGTACCAGAAGGATCTGAAGGACGACTACCTCTCGGTCGAACACCTGCTGCTCGCGATGAACCAGCGCCTGGGCATCGGCAGTGAGGAGTTGCTGCAGGCGTTGAAGGAAGTGCGCGGCAGCCACCGCGTCACCAGCCAGAACCCCGAGGAGCACTTCGCCGCGCTGGAGAAGTACGGACAAGATCTCACCCAACGCGCCCGCGACGGCAAGATCGACCCGGTGATCGGCCGCGACGACGAGATCCGCCGGGTCATCCAGGTGCTCAGCCGCCGCACCAAGAACAACCCCGTGCTCATCGGCGAGCCGGGTGTCGGCAAGACCGCGATCGTCGAAGGGCTCGCTCGCCGCATCGCCGACGGCGACGTGCCCGAGGGACTGAAGAACAAGCGCCTGATCAGCCTCGACATCGGTTCCATGCTGGCGGGCGCGAAGTACCGCGGCGAGTTCGAAGAGCGGTTGAAGGCCGTGCTGAAGGAAATCACCGACGCTGCTGGTGAGGTCATCACGTTCGTCGACGAACTGCACACGATCGTCGGCGCGGGCGGGGCCGAGGGCGCGATGGACGCCGGCAACATGATCAAGCCGATGCTCGCCCGCGGTGAGTTGCGCATGATCGGTGCCACCACGCTCGATGAGTACCGCAAGTACGTCGAGAAAGACCCTGCGCTCGAGCGGCGCTTTCAGCAGGTGTACGTCGGCGAACCGACGGTGGAGGACACGATCGGCATCCTGCGCGGCCTGAAGGAGCGCTACGAGGTGCACCACGGCGTGCGCATCCAGGACTCCGCGCTGGTCAGCGCGGCGGTGCTGTCGAACCGCTATCTCACCAACCGCTTCCTGCCCGACAAGGCAATCGACCTGATGGACGAAGCGGCCAGCAAGCTGCGCATCGAGATCGATTCGGTGCCCACCGAGATCGACGTCGTGCAACGGCGCATCCTGCAGCTCGAGATCGAAGAAGTCGCGCTCGCCAAGGAGACCGACACGGCGTCGAAGGAGCGGCTGGAGGCCTTGGTCGACGAGTTGGTGCTGCTGAACCTGCAAGCGCACGAAATGAAATCGCACTGGGAGAACGAGAAGCAGGCGATCGACGCGATCCGCTCGCTGAAGGAAGAGTTGGAGGGTCTGCGCACGCTGGTCGAACGCGAGACCGATCTCAACATCGCTGCCGAGATTCGCTTCGGCCGCATTCCCGAGCTCGAGCGGCGCATCGACGAGGCCACCGCCCACCTCGACCAGACACAATCCGGCACCCGGATGCTGAAGGAGGAGGTCGACGCGGAGGACATCGCCGAGGTCGTCAGCAAGTGGACAGGTGTGCCCGTCAGCCGGCTGATGGAGGGCGAGATGGCCAAGTTGGTACACCTCGAAGAGCAGTTGCACCATCGAGTCATCGGGCAGGACGACGCGGTCACTGCCGTGGCCAACGCGATCCGCCGCTCACGGGCCGGGTTGTCCGACCCCAACCGACCGATCGGTTCGTTCATGTTCCTCGGACCCACAGGCGTCGGCAAGACGGAGCTGGCCCGGGCTGTGGCCGAGTATCTGTTCGACGATGAGAAGAGCATGGTGCGCATCGACATGGGTGAGTACATGGAGAAGTTCTCCGTCACCCGCCTGATCGGCGCGCCCCCCGGTTACGTGGGCTACGACGAGGGTGGCCAACTCACCGAGGCCGTGCGGCGCCGCCCGTACTGCGTGATCCTGCTCGACGAGATCGAGAAGGCACACCCCGATGTGTTCAACGTGCTGCTGCAGGTGCTCGACGACGGCCGGTTGACGGATGGCCAAGGCCGCACGGTCGACTTCACCAACGTCGTGCTGATCATGACCAGCAACCTGGCCGGCGATCCCTCCACGTTCTTCAAGCCCGAGTTCATCAACCGCGTCGACGACATCATCCGCTTCCGGGCGCTCACCGAGGACGACCTGCGACGGATCGTCACCATCCAGATCGAGCGTCTGCGGGTGCGCATGGCTGAACGGCGGATCACGTTGTCGATCACCGATGTCGCCCTCGACTGGCTGGCCCACGAGGGCTACGACCCGTCGTTCGGCGCCCGGCCGCTGAAGCGGGTCATCCAGCGCGAAATCGCCGATCCGGCTGCGCTGATGATCCTCGGCGGGCAGGTCGGCGATGGCGACACCATCACCGTCGACGCCGTCAACGGTCAGTTGGCGATCACCTGAGGGCTGGGTCAGCCCTCGTGCAAGCGCTCGTCGATGTAGGGGCCGATGGAGAACCCGTCGGCCATCTCCTCGAAGCCGAGTCGTTGCACCAGATCCCAGTTCGCGGTGATGTCCTCCGCGGTGCCACCTGGCAGCGCGAACCCGGGCCCGACCTCAACGCCCATCCGGCCGGCCCAGCCACCGCCTGCGGCGAAGTTCATGCCCGTGGCCGCACAACTGCGGTGGCAGAGCGCCACCACGAACTGCGCCACATCCTCCGGCGGGCGCGAGGCGCCGGGGTCGGCGCCACGACTGAGCCGCGTCGTTGCGACGGGCACGATCGCGTTGGAGCGGATCGAGTGACGGGCACCTTCGAGCGCCATCACTCTCGATAGCCCGGCCAGCGCGCCTTTCGCGGCCGCATACGCAGCTTGGCCGAAGACACCGAAGAAGCCGGACGTGGAGGAAGTCATCACGATCCGACCGCCCGATGGCTGCGTCATCATCGCTCGGAACGCCGGTTGCGCGACGTGGAAGCCGCCCTTCAGATGCACATCGAGCACCGCGTCGAGGTCGGTGAACTCCAACTTGGCGAGGGTTCGATCACGCATTACCCCCGCGCTGTGAATCAAGACGTCGAGACGCCCCCACCGGTCGAGCGCGTCAGCGATGATCTCCTCGCCACCGTGAGCGGACGTCACCGACACATCGTTCGCAGCTGCGATCCCGCCGGCAGCCACGATCTCCTCCACCACCCGCTGTGCCGCCGCCGGTTCGGCGGCGAGACCCTGGTGTGCTGACCCGACATCATTGACGAGCACCGCGGCCCCACGCCGCGCGAACTCGAGCGCATACGAGCGCCCTAATCCGTTAGCGCCTCCCGTGATGACGACGACCTCACCATCGAATCGCAGCACGATCCACCCCCGACTTTTCAGGCTCCGCGATCCAGCGCGGAGAAACCCTTGTGACGGACTAGCGTAGTCGTCGCCGGTCGCGGGGGCGGGCAGCGTCTGCAGGGGGAATCGAATGTCGTACTCAGGAAATGGCATGTATCACGATGCTGACTCGCATATTTTCGAGTCTCCCGACTTCTACAAGGAGTTCGCCGACCCTGTCTCGCGCCAGATGATCGGCGACAACTGCTTCTCCGGCGTCACCATCGAGATGTTCGAGAATGCGCTTCGCGGCCGTGATGGCGCCGACTTCACCGCGAATGCCGACGCGCAGCTGATGGAGCGCAAACTGTGGAATGCGTTAGGTGCTTACGACGGTGGCGAGCGCTCGCGAGCGCTCGACCTACTCGGTTTCCGCAGCCAGCTCGTGTTCGACTCGTTCATGCGTTTCCACCTGCGCACCGCCGAGCAGGGCAACGACCTCGACCTCATCTACGGCCTCGCCCGCACCCACAACCGCGCGCTGGTTGAGTTCTGTTCGAGCGATCCCCGGCTGCTGCCCGTCGGCTACGTACCGCTGGCCGACATCGAACGCTCGGTGAAGTTCGCCGAGGAGGCGATCGAGCTCGGCTGCGCCGCCCTCCAGGCACCAGCGGACTGTCCGCGCCACCACTCGCCATCGCACCGTGGATTCGACCCGATGTGGGCGCTGATGGCCGAGTCGAGCACCCCACTGATCTTCCATCTGGGTGCAGGACGGCTCGCCGAACCCACCTACAACCTCAGTGGGCGCGACCCCGAACCGTCGTTCCTGGGCGGCGACGGCTCGATCAAGTCGATCGAGTAC
The DNA here is from genome assembly GCA_903919215.1 of uncultured Acidimicrobiaceae bacterium. Taxonomy (GTDB): domain Bacteria; phylum Actinomycetota; class Acidimicrobiia; order Acidimicrobiales; family Ilumatobacteraceae; genus UBA668. The sequence goes on along the minus strand of CAIXHI010000347.1, from coordinate 8,594 downwards.
ATCTCGACGCCACACCCGGTCATGGAGTCGCTGTCCGCACTCCTCGTCGACGGCGTGCTACACGACCACCCCGACCTTCGGGTCGGGATCATCGAGTTCGGTGCCTCCTGGGTTCCTGGCTGGTTGCACTTCCTCGACTCGGCGATGGACGCGTTCGTCAAGCACGAGAGCCGGTTGCAGCGACTCGACATGAAGCTCAGCGACTACGTGCGCCGGCAGGTACGAGTCACGCCGTTCTGCCACGAGAACACCGGCTGGACGATCGCGCAGGGCGGCGACGACGTCTTCATGTTCTCCTCGGACTACCCACACATCGAAGGTGGCCGCAACCCGATTGCGCGCTTCGGTCGCAGCCTCGATGCCAGCGACATCTCCGCTGAGGCCCGCGACAAGTTCTATTGGAAGAACTTCGAGGACTTCATGGGTGCGCGGGTCCGCCAGTTTGCTGTCGACGCCTGACCGCACCGCCGGTCAGGCTCACCGAGCGAGGTGCACCGCGTGCGCCGTGGAGGCGGGGAAGAACACACTCGTGTGGCCATCATCCCAACGGACGCGATAGTGCTGAGCATCGCCTTCGCCCAGCACCTCGAGCACCTCACCTTTTCTGGGTGGATGGCCAGCACTCATGTTGTCGACGACGATCTCGTCGCCGACCTTGGCGTGAATGTTCACAACAGCCTCCCTCGTTCGAACTGACTTCGTTGTCGCGCCGTCAGCCACGGGACTGCAAGGGAACGAAGTCCTGCACGACCACGCGAGTCGGCCCGGTCGGTGTGCTGCACCGACCGGGCCGAGTTGACCCATCAGATCCGAGTGATCAGGTGGGGCGGCGGCGGGTGACCATCAGGGTCGCCCCGCCCATCATCGCCATGCCCAAGGCCATCGCGAGCAACGATGCTGTGGTGCGCCCAGTGGCGGGCAGAACGGCCTCAGAGGCGACAACGCTCGTCGTCGTCACCACTGGCGGTTCCACCGCGACGCTGGTCGTCGTCACCACCGGTTGGGTGGTGGTGGTCGTCGTTGCCGGCGGTTGGGTGGTGGTGGTCGTCGTGGCCTGCGCCTCGACCGTCACCACCGACTCGGCCGTCATCGACTTGGCGGCAATCAGCTTCTGCCTCGGCGAGTCGGCTGTGGTGATGAACACCCGACCGGAGCTCAACGTGGCGGTGGCTGTGGCGGAGATGGTGACGGAACCTTCGCCAGCCATGGTGATGTAGAACGTGCCACCGTTACCGACGGTCGCCAGCAGGGTGCCGACGGCATCGGTGATGATGCCACCGGTCGCGCTGAGAGCAACCGACGCGGCCGATGTGGTGACCGTGAACGGACCGATTCGCTCACCGACCGGCCCACTCAACGTGGCCGGGAGGATCGACAGGCTCGGTGCCGGCTCGGAGGTCGCCACGGCGCTCAAGGTCAGGTAGTTGTACACCGCCACGACTTCCGGCAGGTTCGGATTCTCCAGATTCGAGCCGTCGGAGAAGTGCCACACCGCAGCCTGAGTAGCGGCAGCAGCCTGGTTTTGGGTGAGACCCGCCAGGTCAGGGCCGTAGTCGTTGACGGCCGTCAGCAGGGCTGCGGCCGTGATCGCCGGGTAACCATGGTTCAACACCCAGGTCACCTTGCCGAGGTTCGCAACACTGCCCTCGGCCCATGTTGCCTCGGTGTAGGCCACACCGTCCCACGTGGACGTATGGATGTCGATGCAGTACGTCTGCAAGATGTCGGAGGAGCCATCAAGATCCAGGTTCAGGATGTACGCCGGCTTGTCACCGGTGTTGGTATGCACCGTAAGTCCTGGGCCGAGGGGCGTCTTGAACACCCCACTGACACCATCAGCGTTCGCAGTACCGAATATCGCGCCCGCCGTGGCGATCGCAGCACCTGTAGCGAACACTGCGAGTGACCGTGTGAGACGAGACCGTGCGTTCATCATGCCACCTCCTGTGGCTCCAAATGAGCCGGTGGGAGGAGCTGGGATGCTCTTCGAACCCTCGGGAGCCTCTGAATTCAAGGTACGTCCGATCACCCGGCGACGCCACAGGACGGGCGGCACACCTGCCGCTGATGGCACCCTCAAGCTCACGCTGCGTGGCATTGACTCGGCTGGATGCCGTCGGCGACCCGTGACTCTTGACGATTCCCCCACACAGGTCGACCGGGGCCGATGGCGACCAGAAACATCAGCTGTTGCGGAACCGTCGCACTGCGATCGGGGCGAGCACCGCAGTGATCGCCAGCGACCAGATGATCGAGCCCCAGACGTAACTGGTGGGCTCGGTGCCCAACATCAGCGCCCGCACCCCGCGCACCGTGATGCTGAGCGGCTGACGGTCGGCCCAGTAGGCCAGCCAGTGCGGCATCGACTTGGTGGGCACGAAGGCATTGCTGGCGAACGTGAGCGGTGCGAGCAGTGGAAACGCCGCCGCTTGTGCCGCCTCGCCGTTGCTGACCGACAGACCGATGACGGCAAAGATCCAGCAGATGGCGAACCCGAACAGCACCATCAGCGCAACGCCGCCGGTCACTTTCAGCACACTGGTGTGCGTGTGGAAGCCGACCAGGAAACCGATCGTCAGCATCAGCACCACAATCACGATGTCGCGGGCGGTGTCGGCCAGTACGCGCCCGCCGAGCACGGCACTGCGGCTCATCGGCAACGACTTCAGCCGCTCGAGCAGACCCTTGTTCTTGTCCTCGGCCAAACCCACGGCAGTGTTGATCGCCCCGAAGGTGACGGTCTGCACGAAGATGCCAGGCATCAGGTAATCGACGTAGGGCACACCGGGCACGCTGTTGATCGCGCCGCCGAACACGTAGCGGAACATGAACACGAAGATCAGCGGCTGCACGATGGCGAACACCAACAGTTGCGGCACGCGACGCAGCATGGTGAGGTTGCGCCACATCATCGCCTGCGTGTCGCGCAGGGCCCACACGAGACCGACACCGGGTTTCGTGGAGATCGCGGGGAAGGTGGGGGCGGTGCTACTCATGACGGGTCTCCGCTGTTCGAACCGGTGAGCGTGAGGAACACGTCGTCCAGCGTCGGCTCGCGCAGTGCGACGTGACCCGGAACGAGTGCCGCAGCAGCGAGGCGGTCGAGTGCCTGACGCAGCGTCTCGGGTCCTTCGCTCATCACCACCCGGACGATCGTGCCGGCGCTGGTGACGCTGCCCAGCACTTCCGCCGCGTGGGCGGCGTCAGCGGGTGAGTGGAACTCGAACTCGATGACCGTGTCGCCGAGCCGCGACTTGAGTTGCTTGGCCGTGCCCTCGGCGACGACGAGACCGCCGTCAATGACGACGATGTTGTCGGCCAGGCGGTCGGCCTCCTCCAGGTACTGGGTGGTCAGCAGCACCGTGGTGCCGTCGCTGACCAGACCTTCGATGACACCCCACAGGTCGAGACGACTGGACGGGTCGAGGCCGGTGGTGGGCTCGTCGAGGAACAGGATCGGAGGGTGGGTGACGAGCGCGGCGCCCAAGTCGAGACGTCGGCGCATGCCACCGGAGTAGGTGCGCACCGGCCGGTCGGCGGCATCGGTGAGCCGGAACTGGTCGAGCAACTCGGCAGCCCGAGTGCGGGCGACGGCCTTCGCCTGGTGGTTGAGACGCCCCACGAGCACGAGGTTCTCCCGACCGGTGAGGTTCTCGTCGACCGCCGCGTACTGGCCGGCGAGGCCGATGCTCCGGCGCACGGCCTGCTGCTGATGCATGATGTCGAAGCCGTTCACCAGGCCTTTCCCGCTGGTCGGCTTCAACACCGTGGTCAGCATGCGCACCATCGTGGTCTTGCCGGCACCGTTGACCCCGAGCAGGCCGAGTACCGAGCCACGTGGCACCGCGAGTGAGATGTGGTCGACCGCGACGACGTCCTTGAACGTCTTGCGCAGATCGTCCGCGAGAATCGCTGTGTCGGACATTCCTGGGACTCTAGGGCGTACTGGCGCGCCCGGAGCGGAGTAGTGACCAAGGTCCGTTCTGAGCACCATTGGCACGCGCCTACCCTCCCGATGAGATGTATCGCATTGCCCGTCGCCAAGAACTGTCTCCCTCCACGTTCCTATGGGACGTGGAGGCCCCTGACATTGCCGGGTCGGCCAGACCGGGGCAGTTCGTCATGGTGCGACTGCACGAGGGCGCCGAGCGAGTCCCGCTGACCATCGCCGACTACGACTCCGCGGCGGGCACGATCACGCTCGTGGTGCAAGCACTGGGCCGCTCGACCGCCGAGATGCGCGACCAGTATCACGAGGGTGACGAGTTCGCCGACGTCGTCGGTCCACTCGGCGTGCCCACCGACATCGACCATGTCGGCCACGTCGTGCTCGTCGGCGGCGGCCTCGGCGTCGCACCGATCTACCCGCAGTTGCGGGCGTTCAAGCAGGCCGGGAACCGCACGACGGCGATCGTCGGCTTCCGCTCGATCGACCTCGCGTTCTGGCAGGACCACCTGGCGCAGTGGGCCGATGAAGTGATCGTGTGCACCGACGACGGCAGCTCCGGGCGCCAAGGTCTGGTCACCGATGCGCTGTCCGAGATGGTCGACAGCCCCGACCCCACCCGGCGCCCCGATCTGGTAGTGGCCATCGGGCCGATGGTGATGATGCGCGCGTGCGCCGAGACCACTCGTGCCGCCGGTGTGCCCACGGTGGTGTCGCTGAACACGATCATGGTTGATGGCACCGGTATGTGCGGCTCGTGTCGCGTCAGCATCAACGGTGTCACCCGGTTCGCCTGTGTCGAGGGGCCCGACTTCGATGCGCACGCCGTCGACTTCGACGAACTGCTTGCCCGCCAGCGTCGCTTCAAAAGTGAAGAGCAGACGGCCGCGCAGGAGTACGAGCACCGTTGCCAAGTCGAACAGCAACTGTTCGTCGAGGGTCGCCGCACCTACAAGAAACTGAAGGACATCGAACCCACCCGCGTGCCGATGCCCGAACGCGACCCCCGCATCCGGGCTCGAACGTTCGACGAGGTGACGCTGGGGTACTCACTCACCGAGGCGATGCGCGAGGCCGAACGTTGTCTGCAGTGCCGTCGACCCACATGCATCGAAGGCTGCCCGGTCTCCATCGACATTCCGCGCTTCATCCGTCACCTGTTGGTGCGCGATGTCGACGCTGCGCTCGATGTGATCCACGAAGCGAACATCCTTCCGTCCGTGTGCGGCCGTGTCTGCCCGCAGGAATCGCAGTGCGAAGCACAGTGCGTGATCGGGCGCAAGATGGAGCCGGTGGCCATCGGCCGTCTCGAACGTTTCATCGGTGACCACGGCGTCGGTAGCCACCAGACAATCGCCGCGCCCACCGGCAAGCGGGTGGCTGTTGTCGGTTCCGGCCCGGCCGGTCTCGCCTGTGCAGCCGATCTGGCCCGCTCCGGTGTCGACGTCACGGTGTACGAGGCGCTGCACGTCGCTGGTGGCGTGCTGCGATATGGCATCCCCTCGTTCCGCCTGCCGCGGGAGATCATCGATCGCGAAGTAGCCGGTCTGGCGGAGATGGGCGTCAAGTTCGAGACCGACAAGGTCGTCGGGCGCACGTTCACGGTGCAGGAGTTGCTCGACAACAAGGGCTACGACGCCGTGTTCCTGGGCGTCGGTGCCGGTGCCCCGACATTCCTCGGCATTCCTGGCGAGAACGCCGGTCGGGTGATCAGCGCCAACGAGTTCCTCACTCGCGTGAACCTGATGGGCGGCGACCGTTTCCCCGATATCGACACGCCAGTGGGCATCGGCAAAGACGTCGTGGTGATCGGCGCAGGGAACACCGCGATGGACTGTCTGCGCGTCGCCAAGCGACTCGGCTCCAAGGTGCGCTGTGTGTATCGCCGTAGCCGGGCCGAGGCACCCGCTCGCGCCGAGGAGCTGCACCACGCCGAGGACGAAGGCGTCGAGTTCATGTTCCTGCACAACCCGCTCGAGGTGCTTACCAACTCCGAAGGGTTGGTGCGCGGCGTGCGCGTCGAGCGGATGGAACTGGGCGAACCAGACGAATGGGGTCGGCGCAAGCCAATCGGCACCGGCGAGACGCTGGAGGTCGAGTGCGACACGGTGATCGTGGCGCTGGGCACCAACCCGAACCCGATCATCACCCGCAACACACCCGGTCTGGGTCTGGACGGCCGCGGCTATGTCGCCGCCGACCCCATCACCCAAGCAACGTCGCTGCCGGGCGTGTTCGCTGGCGGCGACATCGTCACCGGCGGGGCCACTGTCATCCTCGCGATGGGTGCTGGTCGCCGCGCCGCAGCGGCGATCAACGAATACCTTGCGACCGGCGCCCAGGCGCGGGTCGCCGACGAGGTGCACACGTCGCTGTGTCAGCGCTGTCACCGGCCAATGGATGAAGGCGACGACGGCATCTGCTGCGCCGAGTCGGTGCTGACCTGGAAGTGCACGAGCTGTTCGAAACGCAGCGATGGCTTTGCCTTCCCCTATGGCCGCTGTTCGGCATGCAGTGGCGAACTCGACTTAGTCGATCCGCCCGCGCTCAACGACGACGCACGCGACGCCATCCGCAAGGCGTTCGAGATCGAACTCGGTGGCCGCGACTTCTATGTCGCGGCGGCGGCACACACGAACGACGCCGATCTGCGCGACACGTTCGAGCGACTGGCGAAGATGGAGGGCGAGCACATCGAGACGCTCGTGCGTCGGTATCACCTGCCGTCACCCCCCGGGGCCGATGGCAACCTGCACCCTGGCGTCCTGCAGGCCGGCGGTACTCGCGATGCCAACGACCCGTTCGACCTGCTCAGCATGGCGATCGATCTCGAACGCCGCGCCGAGGCGTACTTCCGCACTCGCATCGCCGGGTCCAGCCCGGCCGCGGCGATCCTCTACGAGGAGCTCGCCGCCGAGGAGGTCGAGCACATCGATCTGCTCACCACTGAGCTGGTGGCGATGCGCGCCGAACGCCGCGGCCTGCTCTAGCGAGCGGGAACCAGTCGGTTGGCCCGGTAGCGGTGCCAGGTGATGGCGGTCATCACGCTGTAGGTGACGGCGACTGCAGCAACGACCACCAGCGCCGGGAGCACGTTGCCGAGCGCGCACAGACCAGCCGCAACGGGTATGGCGATCAGGCGCTCGGGTGCCAGTCGGCGTACGACGCGGTACTGGATGATCAACAGGCCACCGACGAAGAACGTGACGGACAGACCCAGTAGCCATCGGTCGTCCCACGACAGATGGCCATTCGGGTGCGGCACGAGGTGCTTCACCACCACGGCGTAGAGCACCAGACCGAACACCAACGGGAAGTGACCGAAGGTGTATAGATCGCGGGCCAGGACGCCGCGCTCGGCCCCGGTCGCTTCCCGCAGGCGGTACTCGCCAACCTCAGGGATGAACGCGAAATATGCCCACCACAACATGCACGCCACTGCGACCGCGACGATGATCGCCAACACCGTGCGACGGTCGAGACCGATATCGGCGGCCGATGCACCGGCGGCGACGAGGACCTCGCCGAGGGCGATGATCACGAACAGCGCGTGACGCTCGGCGAAGTGCACCGGGTTGATCACCCACTCGCCCTTGGCGGCACGCAATCCTGCGAACAGGTTGGTACATGCGGCCGCAGCCCACAGCCCCTCGCGCACGTGACCGTGGAAGAACGCCCCGAGCAGCACCAGCGCTGGGGCGACGATGGCGAAGGAGGCGTAGCGCACGAAGGCCGGCCGGGTGACTGCATCGACCAGCGCAAACGCGCCCTGCATGCCCAGCACCAGCATCTGCACGCCGAAGTACGCGCCGGCGAACCAGATTGCCGTGTCGTGATACGCCTCAGGGATCGCGATCGTCATCAGCAGCGTCACCGGGATCAACGCGAGCACCAGCACACGGGTGCGGGCCATGCTCTGCAGGTCGATCGCCGAGCCGGCCCAGGTGAACTGCGACCACTGCCACCACACCAGCAGGGCGACGACGAACGCTCGGGCGGTGCCGCCGGCCGACGGATGCAGGCTGATCATCGACGCGATCTGAGTGACCGCGAACACGAACACGAGGTCGAGGAACAGCTCCAGGTTGGTGGCGTGCCGTTCCGCCTCGGCACCGTCGATCGTGGGCGCCGCGTCGCTCATTTGCGCTGCTCGCGGATCGAGGCCGCATTGGCGTGTGCGGGGAACCCTTCGTGCGCCGACATTGCCAGGATCGTGGGGGTCATCCGTTCCAGCGCTGCGGCGCTCGAACGAGCGACGGCGGTGCGCTTCAGGAACGTGTCGGCAGTGATGCCGCTGCTGACATGGGCGAAGCCACCGGTGGGCAGGCTGGCCGGGCAACCGATGACGAAGTTGCCGGCGCTGAACAAGGTGCTCTGCCCGATCAGGATCTCGCCCGCGTTGACCAACAGGTCGAGCAGTTCGGCTTCGGCCTGCGGCGCGACCGCGACCTGCAGGTGCTCGGGTGCCCAACGGTTGGCGACCTCGGCGGCCTCCTCCAGCGATGACACGAACACGCACCCACCGTTCGGACCGAGCGCAGCGCTGGCCGCTTCGGCGCGACCCGTGGGCAGCTGCGCCAACTGTTGCTCCAGCGCGGCGTCGACCGCGTCGGCGAACGTGGACGACGGGGTGATCAGCAGCACGGCC
>CAIXHI010000346.1 GCA_903919215.1 uncultured Acidimicrobiaceae bacterium | reverse complement strand
GACGTAGTTGGCCGGGATGTGGCCCTCGCCGAGCGCTTCCTCGTATGCCTTGCCCGCAAAGTACGGCGGCGAGGTGACCACCAACGCGACGGAGTTGTCGGCAATGTCGCGCATGTCGCGTGCGTCGCCGACGATGATCCGGTCGAGCACGAGCGGCGCGGCGATCGTGTCGTCGGCACTGACCTCCGGCGCATGAAAGCGCTCGTAGAACGGCGACGAGTCGTGCCCCTCGCGCTTCCCCACACCGAATGCGGACGTGCGGGTGCCACCCTTGCGCGGTTTGCTCGCGGCCATCAGGCTGGGTTTTCCTGCGCGGCGGCGCGCATCATCCGCTCGACCGGCATCTGGCGCATGTCGTCGTGGGTGAGGATCCAGAATCGTTCCTCGTGGATCGCGGCGACCACCTCGTCGGCCACGGCCGCTGGGTCGATACCCGCCTCGACACCGTCGCGCATGAACTCGTCGATCATCTGGCGGAACGGGTCGGTGGTGGGCGCCGGCTCGTCACCGTGGCGATCGAGCCAGGGCTGGTTGTCGGCCAGCCCGGTCTTCACGAACCCGGGACACAGCGCGCTGACTCGCACGGGCGAACCGCCAGCCTTGAGTTCGACGAACAGGCCCTCGCTGAGCGCGACGACCGCCGACTTGGTGACGTTGTAGGGCGCGGCACCGGGCAGCGCCACCAGGCCGGCCATCGAGGCGGTGTTGACGATGTGCCCTTCGCCTTGCGCCTGCATGATCGGCAGGAAGGCGCGGATGCCGTGGATCACGCCGTAGAGGTTGACGCCCACGACCCATTCCCAGGTGCTCATCGGGCCGGTCCACGGATCGCCCTTACCCACCACGCCGGCGTTGTTGCACAGCACGTGCGCCGCACCGAAGCGATCCAGCGTGGCCTCGGCCAGCTCGTGGACGCTGGCCTCCTGCGACGTGTCGCAGCGCACCGCGAGCACCTGCGTGCCCTGCTCGGAGAGTTCGGCCTCGACGGCGCGCATACCCGCCTCGTCGAGGTCGGCGAGCACGATGTGCATACCTTCAGCGGCGAAGCGGTGCGCCAGTGCCCGCCCGATGCCATTGGCCCCGCCGGTGACGACGGCGACCTTCCCACGCAAATCCTGCACGCGGACACGATACGCGACCCCCGCGCGCGGGCGCGCGATGCAGGGTCACCACCACCGAATCCAGGCCGAGGCACACGCTTCGGTAGATTCATCCCGATGGCGTACCGCTACCTCTGGACACCTCTGCAACTCGGGCCGGTGACTGCCCGCAACCGGATCGTGTTCAGCGCGCACCTCACCAACTACGCACGCGATGGCAAGCCCACGGCACAACATGCGGCCTACTACGGCGCTCGTGCCGCCGGTGGCGCTGGACTGATCATCACCGAGGAACACAGCACCCACCCCACCGACTGGCCGTACGAGAAACTGATCCACGGCTTTCATCGCGATGTGATCCCCGGCTACAAGGCGATCACCGAAGCGGTGCACCGTCACCGTGTGCCCGTGTTCGCTCAGATCAATCACAACGGCGGCCAGGCCTCGTCGATGTATTCACGACTGCCGGTGTGGGCACCGTCGGCGGTCGCCGACCCACTGTTTCGCGAAGTACCCAAAGCGGTCACCACCGCCGAGATCGACGAGATCGTCGCTGGCTACGCACTCGTTGCCGAACACTGTGCCGAGGGTGGCTTCGACGGCATCGAGTTGCAGTGCTCGCACTCGTCGATCGTGCGCGGCTTCCTCAGCCCGGCCACCAACTTCCGCACCGACGAGTACGGCGGCACCATCGAGAACCGGGCCCGTCTGTTGGTCGAGATCGTCGCCGCCGTGCGCAAGGTGATCGGTAACCGCCTGGCCCTCGGTGTACGCCTGTGCGGTGACGAACTGATCGAGGGCGGCACCACCATCGACGACGCAGT
>CAIXHI010000345.1 GCA_903919215.1 uncultured Acidimicrobiaceae bacterium | reverse complement strand
GTCACCGCGACGAACGAACAGACCTGCCCCCGGCCCCCGGTGGTGGCGAACAACGACGATGACGGAATCGTGGTGTACCGACTGAGGTACCCCGAAGTGCTCCGCAAGTCCACCGCCCGCGCCCCCGGTATCTGCAGTGGCGGCAATGCAACTGGCCCGTTGGACCCGGAGCCGAACGCGGATCCGGCACCAACTTGAAGCACCAAAGCGAAGACAATGAACGGTCGGGCTATATGCATGCGTCTGGCTGCCTTCCGGTCTGCTCAACAATCCATGACGACTGGACGAGACTGAATCGCATTGCAACCCCGTCTGGGAGCACACCAGGGGCGGAGCCAGGTGCCAAGGTTCCGTCAGCCAGTCGGAACACGCCGCCATCCAGCACGCAATCGAAGACGACCGCCGTGTCCTCGCTGCGATCCTCGCCGATGACCTGCGGTCGGAGCACGACTCCAGCGTCGAGATCGGCGACCTGGCCCTGGGCGCTCCGAGATTCGAGATTCGACCGATAGGCGGCACCGCCGTCGGTGTAGTACTTGGCCCAGTCGGGGTTCGTGAGATCCATCGGCTTGGAAGTGATGGCCTTGAAGTACGTGAGCCGGGCCATCAGGTAGGCCTCGATGACGGGGAGGTCGTCTTTGTTGAGCACCCAGGTGATGCCGTTCGGGATGTCCTCGACGGTGGGGAGGTACGCCCACAGACCGGGCATCAACTCGTACACGAGTCCGGGGGTGGTGATGCCGGGTGCGGAATCGACCAGCTTCCACGGGCCATCGGCCGAGAGTGCAAGAGCGCCGGCGGGTGAGGTGAGGGGTGCGGCGGTGTCCGAGGTGGTGGCCAACGGGGCGGCCGTGGTACGTGCTGCGGGCAGTGTGTTGGTGGGTGCGAGCGTGTCGAGAGGGTCGGGGGCCGCGTTGTCGCCGCTGTCGCAGGCCGTGAACGCGCAGGTCAGCAGCAGCAACAGGACTCGTCCGGACATGGGTCGCATGTGTGCCTCCAGAAATCCGCCTCCAAGGCGGCGTGCCACCCCTACTGGGCACACCGAACCGGATCTTCCGGCGAATTATTAACCGAAACAGCCCTCGGTTCTCCAGTGGCACCCGCGGATCTTGACGATTCCCAGAATTAGTGCAGCACCCAACCCTCTTCATCGAGGGCGGCCGCCGCGATCAGCGGATCGAGTGTCGGGGCGAAGCGGTCGGCCAGCAGGCCTGCGGCGTCCAGTCGCGCCAACTCGGCGCTGAGCGCGAGCACCTGGCGGGCATCCTTCACCTCGTGGCCGCCCACATCGAGCGGCACGGTGCTCGGCCAGACTTCGGCGAACACGATTGCGTCGCGCCGACCTGCGCACGGGTCGTTGGTGAACCCGGTCTCGAACGGCCATACCCGAGCGCGTTGGACCAAGCCGGGGGAGTGGCGCAGCCGATGCACCACGGGGATGCCGGTGAGCATCTGGCTGCCCACGCTGCCGGCGCCGAGCAACTGCCAGGGTGCGAATGGAAGGCGGCCGGAGGTGGACCGCACAGTGGTGTCCGCGTGGCGCAGGCTCAGTGGGGTCGTGCCCGGTAGGCGGCGGGCCGTGAGGCGGGGTCCGGTCTGCGCCGGTGGCGCTCCCCAGAAGCGGTTGGTGCCCAGCCGGGTGTTGAGCTCGGCAGCGACGGCCCACCGGTTGTTGCGGTTGCGCTCGTCGTCGGTCACGGAGTCGGCGAGGTGCTGCCATGTGGCTCGCCACGGGACAGCGCCGGCCAGGCCGGCTGCAGCGGCGAAGCCATGCGGGTAGCCGAAGGAGAAGTCGAAGCCCACCAGTACGCGTCGGTCGTGATGGCTGCTCAGCAACTGAACGAACTCGCGTTCGGCGGCGGCCCGTGTCGATATGTTGCGCGGTGGGTGGCCGTGTTCGCAGGTCCAGATCGAGTCGGGTCCCAGTTTCGGCGTCGAACTGGCGCTCCAGTCGACGACGACGATCACATCGAACAACGACCTCGGCCCCACGGTCGGACCCTAACTACTCTGTCACACCCTCATGCGACACTTCGTACATGAGTTCTGTTCGGGTTCCGGGGGTCGAGGAGGTGCGGGCGATGTCGCCTGCCGATCTCGAGGCGTTGGCGCGTGAGTTGGATGGTCAGCGTCGTGCGGTGGAGTCGGCGTTGGCGTTGGTGGTTGCAAGGGTCGAGGAGGTCGGGGCGTTCCGTCGTGATGGGCATCGCGGTGCGCGGGCGTGGGGGATGGCTGCGTGCAACTGGTCGTTGCCCGAAGCAGCACGGTTCGTGAAGGCCGGCCACCTGCTCCAGCGGTTTGGGTCGGCGTCGGGGATGGGTGTTGCACAGTTGCATGCGTTGGCGGCGGTGGCGGCGAACCCGCGTGTGCAGCCGCATTTGGATGAGGCCGAGGAACTGTTGGTCGGCCAGGCCGCGGTGCTCGATTTCGAGGACTACTCAGTGTTGCTGCGGGCGTGGGAAGCCGCCGCCGACCCGGATGGGGCACACCTGGATCACGAACGCGCGCATCGCGAACGCGAGGCGTCACTGGCGCAGGTGGGTGTGAAGTCGTATCTGAACGCGCACGGCGGTGCGGTGGCGGGCGTCCAGTTGCGCGAGATCTTGGACGCGTTCACACACTCGGAGTTCTTGGCCGATTGGGAGACAGGTCGGGCCGAGCACGGTGAGGCGATGTCGGCCAGTCGCATGGTGCGCACCGAACGCCAACGTCGTTTCGATGCGCTGGTCGCGATCTTCACCGCCGCTGCAGCGTCGGGTGTGTTGGGTGCATCACAGCCGACGGTCAACGTGTTCTGCGACCAAGCCGTTCTGGAACATGCGGTCGTGACCGCGTTGGGCGGTTCAGCTGAACCGCTCGACCCGAGCGTGCCGCACCGTTGCGAAACGTCGCACGGGGTGCAGTTGGATCCGCTCGACGTGTTGATCGCCGCCGCGCTCGGTCATGTGCGCCGGGTGGTGCTCGATTCCGCCGGCGTGGTGATCGACATCGGCCGCAAACAACGCCTGTTCACCGGTGCGTTGCGCGAGGTGCTGTTGGCGCTCGAACGGCACTGCTTCGGCCCCGGCTGTCACCACCCACCACGCCAGGTCGACCACGTACTGCCGTGGGCGCGAGGCGGGCTGACCGACGCAGCGAACGCCGGCCCCGCCTGCGGCCATCACAACCGATGGCGCACCCGCGGCTACACCACCTGGCGCGACGCCGATGGCCACTGGCACCACCAACGCCCCGACGGCACCG
>CAIXHI010000344.1 GCA_903919215.1 uncultured Acidimicrobiaceae bacterium | reverse complement strand
CGCGCTCGATGGCCAACAGCTCTTCCTTGGTGCCTTGCACCTTCGGGCCGGTGAACCACTTCTTGCCGCCGAAGTGCCAGTAGCCCAGCACGAAGACGGCGGCCAACAGGATCAGCGGGCCGGTGAAGTTGAAGTTGTTCTGGCGGAAGAACGAGCCATCACCGTAGATGTCGTTCTCCTTGCCCCAGATCGGCCAGAACGGCCAGAACAACGGAGCAAGGAACAGGACCGAGATGAACCCGATCCACGCGAGGGACATCCACCCGACGATCTTGTGCTTGCCCTTGAGGTTCCACGGGCCAACCTCGAAGTCGGGGTTCGTGAGCCGCAGGAAGATCGGGATTCCGTAGGCGATGTAGAGACCGATCACGCAGATCCCGGTCATCGCGAAGAACGCTGTCGAGTACCTGCCGGCGCCCTCGCCACGGACGTACAGCGACGTCGCGCCGACCAGCGCCGAGAGCGCCACGCCCAACCACACCGAGTTCGTTGGTGTCCGCGTTTTCTTGTTGATCTTGTGCCAGAACTTCGAGCCCGGCAGCGCGCCGTCGCGGCTGAACGCGTAGATCATGCGGCTGTTGGCCGTGACCGATGCGAGGCCGCAGAAGAACTGACCCAAGATCGCGATGAACACCAGCAGCTTGGCTGCGCCCGTGCCGAGCGCGTCGGAAATGAGGCGCGGCGCGGCGTTCACCAGGAACGGGTCGCTGGCGTTCCCGAAGGTGATGTCTCCGTAGGTGCCGAACGGCAGGTCCGCCGTGACACCGGCACCCTTCTTCGGTAGTGCCGCGATCAACGCCAGGTTGAGCACGAGACCGGCGATCGCAGAGATGTAGATCGAGCGAACGATGGCCTTCGGGGCCTCGGTGCGGGCACCGACGGTCTCCTCGCTGACGTGCGCCGACGCGTCGAACCCTGTGATCGTGTACTGCGCCAGCAACAGGCCGAGCGCAAACAGATAGACGGTGACGAACATGCCTCCGGTCCAGCCGGTCATCCCGGGGGGTGCCGCGTCGAACGCTCCGGCGATGCCCCGACGGTTGCTCGGGGCGATGAACAGCACGCCGGCGATGACCACCACGCCGACCACGTGCCACCACACGCTGATGTCGCCCATGATCTTCACCAACTCGATGCTGAACGTGTTCAGCAGGCCGTGCACGACCAGCAGGATCAAGAAGATCACGAACACCGAGCCGACGGTGAGCCGGAACGAGTCGTCGAACATCCGAATGAAGTAGGCGACGAAGATTGCCAGCGCGTAGTCCACGCTGGCAATCACACCGATCTGGCCGATCAAGTTGAAATAGCCCGTGAACCACGACCAGCGGGCGGCGTTCTTCTTGGCCAGCTTGGCGGACCAGTAGTACAAGCCGCCGGCGGTGGGGTATGCGGAGCAGATC
The DNA here is from genome assembly GCA_903919215.1 of uncultured Acidimicrobiaceae bacterium. Taxonomy (GTDB): domain Bacteria; phylum Actinomycetota; class Acidimicrobiia; order Acidimicrobiales; family Ilumatobacteraceae; genus UBA668. Next base: position 1,365 of record CAIXHI010000344.1, on the reverse strand, counting down.
TCGCCCATCGCCATGCCCACCAGCAAGGCGAAGCATCCGACGACGATCCAGCCGAGCGTGATCACCCGCGGCCCACTGGTGGCCATACCGAGCCAGAAGCTCGACATACCACCCGCCAGGATGGAGATGATCGAGAAGCTGATCGCGAAGTTGCTGAACGTACTCATGCCGCGATGCAGCTCTTGGGCGTAGCCCATCGAGTGCAGGTGCTCGCGGTCCTGATCCACGGTCTCGACCATGGAACCCCCCTTGGTTGTAGGAACCGGTATTTCAGGGGTTGTCTAGCACGCCGTGGAACTCACTCGGTACGACCGATTCGAGGAACCAATCGACGATGCGGTCGGAGTTCGGCCGGCTGCGGTTGACGTTGCTGCGAGCGGCCGTGAGCAGTTCTTCGACGCTGACGCCGATACGGGCCAACTCGTCGGCGCCAGCGCCCGAACTCCACCGCCGCAACATCGTCTCGGTGGCCTCCGGGTGGAACTGCGTGCTGAACACCCGGCCCAGTTGCCAGGCCTGTGTGCCGACGGCGCTGTGCGCCAACTCGATGGCGCCGGATGGCGCGCTGGCGACGTCGTAGTGCCACTGCATCCATGGACCCTCGGCAATCACCTGCGGGAGGTCGCTGGTGATCTGCATCCATCCGATCTCGGCGGTACTGGCCTTGTTCACGCTGCCGCCGAGCGCATGGGCGAGCATCTGCGTGCCGAAGCAGATGCCAAACACCGGCACTCCGCGGCGAGCGGCATCGCGGATGACAGCCACCTCGGCAGCCACGTTGGCGGCCACGTCAGGCCAGTACACGCTCCAATCACTGCCGAGGAGCAACACCAGATCGCGGCCCTCGAGCGACGGCCACTCACCCGGGTGTTCTCGATGGCATTCCTCGAACGCGTAGCCATGGCTGCGGAACCGTTCACCGACGAACCCAGCATCGGCATCGTTCGCGTTGGCGATCGACAAGGCGCGCACGGTGGCCGTCAGCTGTCGGTGGCGATGAAGATGTTCTTCATCTCGGTGTAGTGATCGAGTGCGTGCATCGAGTGCTCGCGTCCGAGTCCGCTCTGCTTGAAGCCGCCGAACGGCGTCCAGTACCGCACCGACGAGTTCGAGTTCACGCTGATGGTGCCGGCCTCCATCGCTCGCGACACGCGGAGCGCGCGTGATCCGTCGCGCGTCCAGACGGATCCGGACAGTCCGTACTCGGTGTCGTTGGCAATGCGGATCGCGTCCTGCTCATCCTCGAACGGGATGACCACCACAACCGGCCCGAACACTTCCTCGCGGCACACTGCGGCGGTCGGGTCGGTGGGCGCAACGATCATGATCGGGTGCCAGTACCCGGGCCCGTCGGGCACCTCGCTG
>CAIXHI010000343.1 GCA_903919215.1 uncultured Acidimicrobiaceae bacterium | reverse complement strand
GTGGCAGAACCCGGCGTCACCTTGCACCGAGGCAGGAGTGAGCCCTGGCACCCGCACTGTGCCACCGCAGATGGCCGCTGCCGCGAGTGGGTAGCTGGCCGAGCTGGCATCGGGTTCGATGGTGTAGTCGCACGGCTGGTAGCGGCCCGGGGGGACCGTGATGATGCGATCACCGAGTTCCACTCCCGGCACACCGAACGAGGCCATCACCGCAGCCGTGATGCGCACGTACGGGCGCGACACCAGCGGGGTGGTGAGCACGAAACGCAACCCGTTCGGCAGGTAGGGGGCGATCAGCATCAATGCCGTGAGGTACTGACTGCTGATGTCGCCGCGCAGCGACACCTCGTCGACCGACGGGTCGAGCGGGCCGTGCACGCTGACGGGCAGAGTGCCGTGCCCTTCGGCGGACTGCACACGCACGCCCATGGCGAGCAGCGCGTCATGAAGAGGTGCCATCGGCCGTGCCCGCAGCGGCGGGAGGCCGTCGATCGTGTACGGCCCCGGCCCGAGCGCGGCGAGTGCGGTGATGAACCGGGACGTAGTGCCAGCGAGGCGGCAGTGCAACGTCAGTGGACCAACGCGAAACGAACCAAGCCCGCCGGTGATCCTGACATCTCCGTCCTCACGCTCGAAGTCGAGGCCCAACACCTTCAGACAGTCGAGCATCGCTTCGGTGTCATCGCCACCGGGTACGCCGCGCAGCACACTCTCACCCTCGGCGAGCGCGGCACACACCAGCGCGCGATTGGCGATGCTCTTGGAGCCCGGCACCTCGACGACGGCGTCGATCGGCGCACCCAGTGGGGCCACGCGGTAGACGTCCATCGGTCAGCTCAACCGCTGCACGGCGGGACGGTAACCGCGAGCCAGGAGACCGCCACGGAACGTGTCGGCCATCGTCGCGTCGACCAGTACGACCGCCACACCGCGGGTGCCCTCGGCACTGTGCACGACTTCGAAGCTGTCGATGTTGACGCCCAACTCCGCAGCCAGCGTGAACACCTCGGCGGCCGAACCCGGACGGTCCAGGATCGGGATTCGGATCTCCGCGAGGTCGCTGGGCTGGTTGACGCGACTGGGCAGGTTGGAACGTGCGTCGCGAGCCTTGGTCAGACGCCGCTGCAACTCGGCGCGATCGTCGGTGTTCACCACCTCACGCATCTCCGTCAGACCCTCGATCATCCCGTCCAGCGCCGACAGGATGGCGTCACGGTTCTCCGCGCAGATGTCGAGCCAGATCGCCGGATGACCACTCGCGATGCGGGTCATGTCACGAAAGCCGCCAGCCGCCAAGCGCAGGAGTGCCGCGTGCTCCTCGGCACGGTCCGAGGCCAACCCCATCAGCGTCGCCGCGGTGAGATGGGGCACGTGGCTGATCACGGCAACCACCTGATCGTGTCGGTCGGCCGAGAGTCCCACCACATCGGCACCGAGTTCGGAGACGATCGCGGCCACAGCAGAGAACGTGTCGTCGGCGGTGTGGGCGCTGGGTGTGAGCACCCATACGGCGCCCTCGAACATGCTGCCGTCTGCTCCGTCGAGCCCTTCGAGTTCACTGCCGGCCATCGGGTGGCCACCGATGAAGCGGGGGTCGGAGATGGCCGCAGCCAACGAACCCTTCACACTGCCGACGTCGGTGACGATGCCCTTCGTCTCCGCCAGTGCGCGTCGAACCTGATCGACGAGCGTCAGCACCGGCGTGCACACGAACGTGATCTCGGCATCGCGATCCAGTGCGCCAGCCTGAACGATGCCCATCGCCAGTGCCCGTTGCACACGAGTCGCATCCCGGTCGTCACCGCTGACGTGCCAACCGCGCTCGGTGAGTGCGCGGGCAATGGACCCACCAATGAGGCCGAGGCCTGCGATGTTCGCTCGTCGCGCCGTTGACACGACTGATCAGGCTATCGGCCGACCACCCTCAGAGGCCGCTTCCACCAGGGCGTTGACCTCGGCCTGGCTCAACTCACGCCATTTGCCGGGTGCTAGTGCTGCATCCCGGAGGGGCCCGATTCGCACTCTCACCAGGCGGTTCACCGGGTGACCGATCGCCTCGCACATCCGCCGCACCTGGCGATTGCGGCCCTCGTGGATGGTGATGCGCAGCACACCCGGACTGGGCTGACTGACCTTCGCTGGGGCCGTCATCCCATCCTCGAGCTCGATCCCCTCGCGCAGACGGCGCACCGCGCCTTGCCCGGGGGCACCCTCCACCTCGGCCAGGTACTCCTTGTCGACACCATGACTGGGGTGTGCCAGCCGGTGCGCGAGATCGCCATCGTTGGTCATCAACAGCAGTCCTTCGGTGGCCTGATCGAGGCGCCCCACGGGGTACACCCGCGGCTCCTCCGGCACCAACTGCACCACCGTCGGGCGACCCTGCGGGTCGTGCGCCGTGGTCACCACACCCTCGGGTTTGTTCAGTAGGTAGTACACGAGCCCCGGTTTAAGGCCGATTGGCACACCGTCGACCTCGACGGTGTCGTGCTCGGTCTCGACACGACGTCCCAGCACGGCGATCTCACCATTCACCGTCACGCGGCCAGCGCTGATCATGTCCTCGCAGACACGACGGCTTCCCCAGCCTCGCACGGCCAACACCTTCTGCAACCGCTCACCCTGGGGCAGTTCGGCCGACTTCGCCGCCCACTGCTCCCACAGCGGAGGTTCGACCACTCGCGGACGATCCTGGCTATCGGTCATCTCAGGACCGCTGCTCGGCTGGCGGGTCGATGCGCAGACCGTGCTCGAGCGCCTCCACGACATCGGCCGAGGGCACGAACTCGGCGATCGGCGGCAGGTCGGCCAGGCTGTTGACACCCAACTTCTCGAGGAACGACGGCGTGGTGCCGAACAAGATCGCCTGCCCAGGGCCGCTGTCGCGCCCAACTTCGGTGACGTAGCCGCGTGCCTGCAACGTGCGCAGCACACCGTCTGGGTCGACGCCACGGATGCTGGCGATCTGCATACGCGACAACGGCTGCTTGTAGGCCACGATCGCCAGAGTTTCCAGCGCCGCGCCGCTCATGCGCGCCCGCTGGCCATCCAGCAGGAAACGCTCGACGTAGGGCGAGAGCTCGGGATGCGTCTGGTAGCGCCACCCGCCGGCCACCTTCATCAACTGAAAGCCGTGCCCGGCTTCGGCGTAGGCGTCTGCCAGCTCCGCACACAGCCGCTCGATCATCACGACCGGTTGCTCGAGCAACTGGGCCAGCGTTTCGGCAGGTACCGGCTCGACCGCGACCAGGATGATCGCCTCGATGGCGCGCACCGTCTCGGCATCGAGGGGGTTGGGCTGGCCGTCTTCGGGAGCGGACAAGGGAATCATCCTTCGTAGTCGTCGATGGGGAGGTCGTCCAGATGGGTGGCTGCGTCGCCGCCGATCCAGACGATGTCGATGTCGCCGAAACGTTCGGCCTGATCGAGCTCGACCAGCCCCTGCTTGAACAGCTCGAGCAGCGCGAGGAAGCGGACAATGACCTCCAGCCGCTCGACCATGCCGCTGGTGAGCCGACGGAACGAGATCCGCCCAATACGGGGCAGCTCATCGACCAGTTCGACCAAGGCGTCGGCGACGCTCACCCGCACCGGAGCAACGTGGAACAGGTCCACCCGGAGCACCGGTTTGGGCGTCACCGCCTTCATGAACGCCCGGTGCAGACGCTGTGGGGTGACACCCTCCATCAGGTCGGGCATCAACTCGACGAAGCGCTCGTCGGCACCGGCAGCACGGGGGAACGAGCGGTCGGACTCGTCGGCGAGACGGCTGAACACGCCCGCCACGTCCTTGAACGTCTTGCACTCCAGCAATCGGGCCAACAGCAGGTCGCGCTCTTCCCACAGGGCCAGCTCATCGTCCAGATCGACGTCGTCGCGACCGGGCAGCAGGCGCCGCGCCTTCAGTTCGACCAGCGTGGAGGCGATCAGCAGGAACTCGGTGGCCAGGTCGAGATCGATCGACTGCAGGTGTTCGATCTCCTGGAGATAGGCGTCCACAATCCGGCTGAGCGAGACCTCGTACAGGTCCACCTGCTCCTTCAGGATCAGGTGCAGCAGCAGGTCGAACGGTCCCTCATACACAGAGGTGGAGACGTCGACGGCCATGGCCAGCGATCGTACCGCCTCCCCCGCCCCTCCACCGTTTGAAGGCGTAACCGCACCCCGTGCGGTTTGGCCTTCACACGCGACCCGACGAGCACCCCGTTTGAAGGCGCAACCGCACCCCGTGCGGTTACGCCTTCACACGCGACGGGGAAAGCACTTCGGGGGGCCACCACCGGGCCGGTAGCCTGCCCGCCGTGACACGCGTGCTCTCTTGCATCCAGCCCACGGGCGACGTCCACCTCGGCAACTACCTGGGGGCACTGCGCAACTGGGTCGCCGGACAGCACGAGAAGGATGCATTCCACGGCATCGTCGACCTCCATGCGCTCACCATCACCGAGGCACCCGACATCGTCGGCCAGTCGTCGCTGCAACTCGCGGCCATGTTGTTCGCCGTCGGCCTCGACCCGGCGGTCACCACGGTGTTCGTGCAGAGCCACGTTCCCGAGCACAGCCAACTCGGCTGGATCATGGAATGCCAGGTCAGCTTCGGCGAACTCAGCCGTATGACCCAGTTCAAGGACAAGTCGGCCAAACGCGAGCACGACTTCCTCTCCGCCGGCCTGTTCAGCTACCCCGCCCTGATGGCGGCCGACATCCTGCTGTACGACACCGACGAAGTGCCCGTCGGCGAAGATCAGCGTCAACATCTCGAGATCACCCGCGATATCGCCATCCGCTTCAACCATCGATTCGGCGAGACCTTCGTGATCCCCACAGCGGTCATGCCCAAGGCCGGTGCACGGGTGATGGATCTGCAGGACCCGACATCGAAAATGAGCAAGTCGGCCGCAGCCGACACCGGACTGATCAGCATGCTGGAAGACCCGGCGGCAATCATGAAGAAGTTCAAACGGGCGGTCACCGATAGCGACACCGAGGTGCGCTTCGACCGAGCCGAGAAACCGGGCATCAGCAATCTGCTCGAGATCCTCGCCGCGTGCACCGGTGAAACACCCCAGGCACTGGCGACGAAGTACACGCAGTACGGCTCGCTGAAGGTGGACACCGGTGAGGCGGTCGTCGAGACGCTGCGGCCCATCCAGGCCCGGTACCACGAACTGATGACCGACCGGGGTCAGCTCCAGTCGCTGCTGCGCATCGGTGCCGACAAGGCACGGAGCGTGGCCTCAGCGACACTCGCCCGCGCTCAACGCTCGATCGGCATGCTGCCGGCCTGACCCGGCGTCGTGCGCCGGCGGGCTGACTCAGACGTTGTCGGCGCTGCGCAGCGTGGCTGCGAGCGGTCCCCGACCGAGCACCAACTCGATCGTCGCCGGGTGAGAGCCGACGGCACGCAGCAACTCGGCACCAATCTGTTCGTGGTCGTGATATCGGCGGAACCGAGACGTTCGCGGACCCACCACCGTGGCCAGCACCCGAGCCCACGTACCCAGCCCCACATCCGTCTTGCCGACGTCGTGCAGCAATGCACCAGCGAGCGTCTCACGCTCTGGGTTGACCACCAACTGCTCGAAGCGCCGAGCCACCAACAGCGAATGGCGGCGGTCCTGCACCACCATCCGATCCCACAGCACGGCCTCGTCGACCAGTAGATGCGCATGCGCCCAGTCGCGGTCGGCTGCCGCTGGCTCGCGTCCGGACAACGACGTCGCGAAACGACGAGCAAGGTGAACGAGAGAGGTCATCGCTGTTCCGCTCGTGGATGGGCCTGCAGATACACCTGCCACAGCCGCTCCTGACTCACTTTGGTATACACCTGCGTCGTGGAGATCGAGGCATGGCCCAGCATCTCCTGCACGATGCGCAGATCGGCACCGTGATCGAGCAAGTGCGTGGCGCACGAGTGGCGCAGGACGTGTGGTGAGAGCCGATCACCCAGTCCCACCCGGTCGCCATACTTCCTCACCACGGCCCACGCCGCCTGTCGCGACAGCCGTGCTCCGCGAGTGTTCAAGAACACGGCGTCCTGATCGCCGCGTCGCGCCCATCGAACCGGTTCGAGGTGTTCGCGTCCGGCCGCCAACCACTCGTCCATCGCCGCCGCCGCCGTACGCCCGAACGGCACGATGCGCTCCTTCGAACCTTTGCCGAAGAGCCGTACGAGCCTGTTCGCTCGATCCAGATCTCCCAGCCCCAACCCGCAGGCCTCGCTGATCCGGGCACCGGTGGCATAGAGGAACTCCAGCAACGCCAGGTCGCGAAGCGAGGCGGGATCATTGCCCGCTACGGCGCTCAGCAACTGCTCCACCTCGGCCTCGCTGAGCGGGTGCGGGATACCCGCGGGGACGCGTACGCCCTCCACGTCGGCCGCCGGATTGTCAGCACGCAGTCCCTCCTCTGCGAGAAACCGATGCAGCATGCGGACCGCAGCCAACTGTCGGGCGACGCTCGACGGGGCCGCCCCTGTTGCGCGGCGCTCCTGGACGAACGCATCGAGTTCCTCTCGTCCAACGCGCTCCAACGTCGTCGCGTGCGCTGCGAGCCACGCCCAGTACGACGCGAGGTCGCGACGGTAGGCCACCAGGGTGTTGACCGAGCGGCCGCGTTCGCTGGCCATCCACGACAGGAACTCCTCGACCGACGCGGGCAGTTGCTCAATCGGCCGCGCGACTCCAGTCACGTCCGTGCCAGACCCAGCCGCCGCTCCACCATCAGCAGCCCGATGATCGTCTTCGAATCCCGAATCTCGCCGCGCACGACCATGTCGACCGCCTCGCCAAGCGAAAGATCGAGTACTTCCATGTGCGTCTCTTCCGGGCCGTGCACCTCGCGCCCCACATCGGTCAGTTCGGTAGCGAGGTAGATGGTGAGCACCGAGTCGGTCATCCCCGATGCAGGGAACATCTCGGTGAGGTGCTCCAAGCGGCCAGCCTTCATGCCGACCTCTTCCACCAACTCCCGCTCGGCAGTGATCGCGGTGGGTTCGCCAGGAACATCGCGCATCCCGGCCGGTATCTCCAGCACCCACGTGTCGAGCGGCGCGCGGTACTGCCGCACCATCAGCACTCTGGGCGTGCCATCCTCGGCGTGATACAGCGGCACCACACCGACCGCGCCCGGCGAGCGCACGATGTCACGTTCGAACGTCTCACCATCTGGTGCGGCGAACTCACCGACAACCACCCGCCAGAGGTGACCTTGGTAGATCTGTCGGTCGCCCAAGTGGCGGAAGCCGCCGACGGCAGGCTCGCTCACTGTGAGATCACGCGACCGACGTGGTCGAGGCAGCCTCGTCGACGACCCGCAGCAACGGCTGGCGCGCCTCGCGGCGGGCCAATGACGCGGCAGCGAGCTCGCGGAACAACGGGTGCGGCCGATCGGGGCGACTCTTGAACTCGGGGTGCGCCTGCGTGGCCACCCAGAACGGGTGATCATCCAACTCGATGAACTCCACCAGACGGCGGTCGGGGGACAACCCAGAACAACGCAATCCGGCGGCCTCAAGACGTGGCTTCCACTGCGCGTTGAGTTCGTAACGGTGACGGTGACGTTCGCTGACCACCGGCTCGCCGTAGGCCTGGTGGATACGGCTGCCCGGCTCGAGGATCGCGTAGTAGGCGCCGAGTCGCTGCGTGCCGCCCTTGTCGGCGACATCGCGCTGATCGTGCATCAGGTCGATGATCGGGTATGGCGTGTCGGGGTCCATCTCGGTGCTGTTCGCGCCGGCGAGGTTCATCACGTTGCGCGCGAAGTCGATCGTCATCGCTTGCAGACCAAGGCAGATGCCCAGACACGGGATGTCGTGCTCGCGGGCATAGCCAGCCGCAGCGACCTTGCCCTCGAAGCCGCGATCCCCGAAACCTCCCGGGATGACGATGCCGTCGAGGTCGGCAAGACGACCGGCCGCCAGCAAACCCTCCACCTCTTCGGCCTGGATCCATTCGACCTCGACCTTGGCGCCGTAATGGAAGCCGGCGTGGCGCAGGCTCTCGGCAACCGACAGGTATGCGTCCTGGTAATCGACGTACTTACCGATCAGACCGATCTTCACCGGCTTGGTGGCGGCCTCGACCTTGGCGACGACGACCTGCCATGCCGTGAGGTCAATCGGGGCGTCGATGCGCAGACGGTCGCACACCACGGTGTCGAGGCCCTCGGCGTGCAGGATCAGCGGCAACTCGTAGATGTTGCGGGCATCAGCAGCGTTGATCACGGCGTCGTCATCGACATTGCAGAGGTTGGAGATCTTGTGTTTCAGGTTGGCGCTCAGCGGCGCCTCGCTACGGCACACGATGATGTCGGGCTGGATACCGCGACTACGCAATTCCGTGACCGAGTGCTGTGTGGGCTTGGTCTTCTGCTCACCCGATGGGCCGATGAACGGCACCAGCGTGACGTGGATGTAGCAGATGTTGTCGCGACCGACGTCCTTGCGGTACTGACGCAGTGCCTCGAGGAACGGCAGGATCTCGATGTCGCCGACGGTGCCGCCGACCTCGGTGATCACGACGTCGACGTCGTCGGTGGCCAGACGCTTGATGCGCCGCTTGATCTCGTCGGTG
>CAIXHI010000342.1 GCA_903919215.1 uncultured Acidimicrobiaceae bacterium | reverse complement strand
GGTTGTCGATCGCCGCCAGCAGCTCGCGCTCGGCGATCATGCGGGCGTGAGCGATCGTGTCGAGCGCGGCGCCGTGCACCTGTGGTGTACAGCGCAACGAGTACGCGTCCTGCACTCGCGTGTCGCCCACGCGGTGGCTGGCGACGATCGGCGAGTCGGCGAGGATGCGAGTGAGGTTGCGCGCGCTGACGGCCTGCCCGACCTGCGGACGAAGCGCCTGCAGATCGGCGGCGAAGGGACGGTCGGTGCCCAGCAACCCTTCGATCGTCATCGCTGCCGTGAGGTCGGCGATGCGCGCGAGTTGGCTGAGGTCGTGCAACGCCAGGCACAGCATGCCGAGAATTCCATCGGTGCCGTTGATGAGGGCCAGCCCCTCCTTGGCACGCAGCGTGATCGGCTGCAGCCCGGCCTGCTGGAACGCCACGGCGGTGGGCACCTGTGCCGAATCGGGACCCCACACCTCACCCTCGCCGATGAGCGCGAGCGCACAGTGGCTGAGCGGGGCAAGGTCGCCGCTGGCGCCCAACGACCCGTGCTCGCGCACGACCGGCGTGATGCCAGCGTTCAACAACGAGAGTTGCAACTCCACGACCTCGGAGCGAGCGCCGGAGAAGCCCATCGCCAGGCTGCGCGCCCGCAGGAACAACATCGCCCGAACCACTTCCGGCTCGACCGGGTCGCCCATACCCGCTGCGTGTGAACGCACGAGCGCCACCTGCAACTCAGCTGTGCGCTCGGCCGGGATGGCCGTGTTGGCCAGAGACCCGAAACCAGTGGTGACGCCGTACACCGACCGTTGATCGGCGATGAAGCCCTCCACCAGCGCCGCCGAGTGCTGCATCGCCGTTCGCGCCGCATCGCCGAGCTGCACGGTGGCGCCTTGGCGGGCGACGGCGACCACCTCGGCCATGCTCACGCCACGTGCACCCAGTTCAATCGTCGCTTCGAGTTCCTGTGCGTCTTTCATTGTGCGCAACAGCCTGTCATACTACGCAACGTGCCGCAAGCAACCACGACGCCGAGATCCACCGAGCGCGGACTCGCGCTGTTGCGCGTCGTCGCTGATCACGCCGCCGGACGCCCGGCCACCGGTCTGGCCCTCGCCGACGCCGCCCGCGCTGTCGAGCTGTCCCCCAGCACCGCCATGCGCCAACTGCGTTCGCTGGAGGCTGCCGGCTTCGTGACTCGCGACGACGAAGGCCGCTATCTGCCCGGTGCCGAACTGCTGCGCATCGCCCGCTCACTCACCGGCTCTACCACCCTGCCGCGCATGGCCGAAGGTGTACTCGACGAGCTCGCCGCGGCCACCGGCGAATCTGCCTACCTGGCCGAACCCGACGGCTCGAAGCACGCTGTCTACGTCGCCATGGCTGCAGGCCACCACGCCGTCCGCCATGTCAGTTGGCTGGGCAACCGTGTGCCGCGCAAGGACACCGCCGTCGGCGCTGCACTGGCCGGGAAGGTCGACGCCACTGGCGTGGCCGTGCGTACCGACGCGGTCGAGGATGGCATCACCGCCGTATCGGCCCCCGTACGCGACGACACCGGCCGCATCGTGGCCGCCGTCAGCGTGGTGGGCCTCAGCTTCCGCCAGGTCGATGGCACGCTGAAGGCGACCAGCCGGGCGGTCGCCCACAGCGCCGCCCAGTTGACGGC
>CAIXHI010000341.1 GCA_903919215.1 uncultured Acidimicrobiaceae bacterium | reverse complement strand
GAGGAAGAACGTGGTGAGGGTCTCGAACGGAAGCCGGTCGGCTTCCTCCTCGGCCTCATCGGCGTCCGCTTCGCGGGTACGGAACTCACCGTTCTCGACCATGTCGAGCAGCGAGTCGACCACGTACTCCCACTGCGTCGGCACGACCAGAGTGTCGTCCTCCCAGCGGTACGCGATACCGCGCATCACCAGCGCACGAGTGAGCGACTGGCGGTCGCCCTCCGGCCATTCGTCGAGTTCGTAGTCGGTGATGGGCGTGCCGTCGGCAATGTCGAGCGGTTGCGGCATTTCGGTATCTGGTTCCGTTGCCAGACCGTTGTCAGTTGCGGTGTCGTCGCCGCCGTACACAACACCCAGACGTTGTTCGGCTCGCTCGATGATGCCATCAGTGATGGTCTCGTGCGACTCGGGAACGACCAGCTCGGCACCATCCCACGTGTGGGGCACCTCGGCCTCGGCCAGGTCAGATGCGAGGTCGGCCTGCTGGTCGAACGTCCAGTCGCTGAGGTCGTAGAGCACCCGTGTCGCGTCGGGGTCGTTCGGGTTCCATTCGTCGGTCACGACCGAGACGCTACCGGCACGTGGCGCGCCAGGAAGTCCGCGATGCGGCGGTATTCGTCCAGTTGGTTGGCGAGTTGGCGAAAGCCATGCCCCTCCCCTTCGTACACGTGCAACTCGACCCGGCCACCTACGGCATTGGTGCGCTCGGCGAGCACGCGGCTCTGTTCCACCGGTACCACTGGATCTGCGTCGCCGTGCAACAGCAGCAGCGGGACGTGGGCAAGTCGATCGGTGTGCCACACCGGAGAACGAATCCGGTAGAGCTCTTCGTGCCCAGGCAATGGCCCGACCAGGCTGTCGGTGTAGTGCCGTTCGAAGCGGTGGCTGCGCTCGGCGAGGTCGAGTAGATCGGTCACCGGGTACAGCAGCACTGCCGCTGCGAACAACTGCGGCTCGAGCGCAACGGCACCGAGCGCAGTGAAGCCGCCTGCAGAACCACCGATGACCACGGTGCGGCCGGGCTCGCCCCACCCGCGAGCGTGCGCCGCGTGAGCGGCGGCGATGGTGTCCGCAACGTCCAGCTCGCCCCACCGACCACGCAACGCCTGCTGGTACTCCCGACCGTGTCCGGTGGATCCGCGATGGTCGGGCAACAGGATGTTCCAACCGCGTGAACACCAGTACGCGAGGCGCGGCATGAACGTGACCTGCCACTGATCCGTGGGTCCACCGTGCAACCAGACGATCAGTCGACCGTCGTGTTCGTCAGCGGTGTACAGGCGGGCGTGCACCGCACCCGATGGTGTGTCGATCTCCACGAGGGTCGGTTCGACGAGTTCATTGCGCGCCCACTCGCCGACCGGAGCAACGGCGATGGTGGTGCGAGCCCACTGGGCAGTGTCGTACACGACCACTTGCGTGGGCGTTACCGCACCCGTGCGCAGCGCTGCCAGCCGATCACCCACCCACGAAAGTTGACCGTGTACGCCGCGGGCCACTTCCACCACCTCGCCGGTGGATGGTCTCAGGACACAGAGCCGACCAAAGCCGCGCTCGTTGCGTGTGAAGGCCAGCCGAGCGCCGTCGGGCGACCACACGTACGACGTCTGCCCGGCACCCCACGTGGGGCCGGCGTGTTCGCGAGCCTCCTCGATCACCGGCCGAGCGCCCCGCCACACGTTGAGCCAACCGGTGTCGTCACGCACGCTGGTGATGTCGCCATCGGGCAGCAGCCGTGCCTGCTGTATCGCACCGCTCCCGGTCTCTTCGAGCTGACTGCCATCGGACAAGCGCACCACGGTGCGGCTGCAGTCCCAGGGCATAGCGGGCCGGTCCCACGCCATCCAACGCACCGAACCATCGGCCCCCGCCCATGGGTCGAGGCAGAAGTCGGCGTCACCGGAGTCCAGACGCTCTGCGCCGCCTCCAGCGAAGGCCACTCGCCACACTTCAGCCTGGTCGATCACGTACACCGCCGACTCGCCGTTCGGCGCGACATGCACACCTGAGGCTGCACGGTCGGGCCCGTGGTTCGTCAACTGCTCGGCATCGGTGCCCGACAGTGATTGCCGCCACACGTTGCCATCTGCGCCGACGTAGACCAACGCCCTGCCGTCCGGTGTCGGCCACCACGCTCCGCCACCCAAACCGCGTCCGGCCCGGATGCTGGGAGCCGTGGCAAGTTCCGTATCCGGGGTGCCGTCGAAGTGGTGCACCACGAGCACCGCCTCACCGGCAGCGGATCGCACGTACGCCAGCGCGTCGGCGCCCGGCAACAGCCTCGGCTCGGTGAGATCACGTCCGCCGACGCAGCGCTCCTCAGCGATTTCGCGTCCCATCGCTGGCCACGG
>CAIXHI010000340.1 GCA_903919215.1 uncultured Acidimicrobiaceae bacterium | reverse complement strand
GCCCTACCCGCCGCGCTGCACTCACGGTGTGGCGACGGCCTGATCCTCGGTGGCCAGGGTGAACGTCACCTCAACCGTCACCTTCACTCCACGACGATCTGACAGCAGTTGCGCCAGCCGCCAGGCCGGCTCAGGAGGGGTCGGACCCGATAGGGCAACCTTCACGGTGGCAGAGTCGCCACGGATCTGTGCGTCGATCGAGCTGATGCCCACGCTCGGGTCCCACGCGGCGATCTCCTCGCTGACCTGATCCTCGAAGCGGTTGTCTCTCACGACCTGGCTGGAATAGGCCGCCAACGGAACGGCGACGGCCGCCACCACCAGCACCCACACGACAACACCCCAGCGCACCCGCGAGCGGCCGGGGGACTTGCGCGTGGATTTGTCGGCGAAGCCCCACCACGCCATCGCCAAGGTGGCGCCCACCACCAGGGCACCGAAGTTGGTGACCATCGCCAGCAGCGATCGGCGCACCGCATCATGGTTGCCGGACGCGAGGAACAGGCCGATCGCCGCCAGCGGCGGCTCGATGGTGACCGACACCGCAACACCCGACAGCGCGCCACCTGCCTCCGTGCGCAGCGTCGCATAACCAGCGGCGAGGCCAGCTGCGAGCGCGATCGCCAGGTCCAACAGGCCGGGACGAGTGAGCGCGAGCAGTTGCCCGGTGAGGTCGTCTGTGCGCAGCCGGGCGCCGACGATCCACTCGACGAGATACGCCGCGCTGACGCTGAGGACGACACCCAGCAGCGTCATCAGCAGCGCCCGACCGAGGCGTTGGCTCCAACCCTGCACGAGCGAACCGGCAATGGCGAGCAGTGGCACGATGAACGGGCCGAGCAGCATTGCGCCGATCACGGCGGGTGCGCTGTCGAGCAGCAGGCCGAGCGCAGCGATGGTGCTGGACAGCACGCTGAGCACGATGAAGTTGCGCGTGCCCGGGCCGCCGATGCGCGCCGTGGTGTACAGCGAGTTCTCGATGGTGGCGCGTTGTTCGTTGGTCAGCACCAGCCGGCTGATGCCCACCCTGCGCAAGAGCGGAGCGAGCGGGCCACGTGGGCTGCCGGTCTCGTCAGCCATCGCTCGTCCCCCGATCGCTCGGTGTGTAGGGCACGGCGAGCGCCGGCCACGCCGCGTCGATCGCGGCGAGCGTGGTGGAGAGGCGCGCACCGCTCAGCCACGCGGTCATCCCTCTCCAGAACGCGCCCACGCCCACCTCGGGCGGCATGAGGTCGCTGGCGTCGAAACGCAGCACCTCGGCATCCGCGGTCCAGCCCGCCAGCATGCGGTTCAGTTCATTCGGATACAGCGCAGGGTCGAACGATTCGAGCGGCGAGATGAACCCGCCGCGGCTGGCCCGCGCCGCAGCCGCGTCCGCGGTGGTGAGCCACTTTGCCGCGGCGCGCACCTCGGGCCGCTCGGCGAACCGGGCGACCATGGTGCCGCCGACGAGCATCGTGCTCGTTGATCCGGCAGGACCGGGGAACGGGAAGGCCCACAGGTCGCCGTCGGGCGAGATGTCGACACCCTTCGCCAGCGAGCCGAGCAGGTCGGGAAGGAAACTCGCCTGACGATGCATCAGACACTTCGGGGCATTGCCCAACAGCCCTCGTGCCGCATCGGACACCGTGATCTCGACCGCTGCCCGGTTGCCGCCGTTGACTCGCTGCGCGTTCAGCGCGATGGACCCGAACCGCTCGACCTCGGCGCTGATGCGCTGGTCGGTGAAGGGCAGCGTGTGCCCGACCCACTGGTCGTAGGCGTCGGCGCCGGCGAAGCGCAGGACGAGGTCCTCCACCCAGTCGGTGGCCACCCAACCCGTGGCACCACCATCGCGGACGCCGAGGCACCATGGTGCCGTTCCCGACTGTGCAATGCGGTCGGTCAGCGACAGCAGTTCGTCCCAGGTGTTGGGTACCGGCAGATCGCGCGAGCGGAACTGCCGTGGCGAATACCACACGATGCTCTTCGGGTCGACCGACCACCACGAGCCGTACACCTTCCCACCGACTGTGGTGAGTTGCACCAGCCGCGGATCGATGTCGCTGGTGGCGGCGACGGCCAGCTCGCCGTCGTACGGCAGCGCCAACCCGTCGACGGCGAGGGTCTCCAACAGACCGGGCTGCGGGATGAGCGCCAGGTCGGGCGGGTCGCCGCGGCGCACACGCTCCAACAGGTCGGCCTCGAAGTTCGACGAACCGACGTACCGCACGTCGATCCCGGCCTGATCCTCGAATGAACGCAGCGAGGCGATGAACGCGTCCGCGTCACCGTCGGTGAGGCTGCCGAACACGGTCACCACCGGTCGATGCACAGCATCGGCATCCGTACCGCACGACACGACGACGGGCGTCACCAGCAGCGAGGCCACCAGCGCGACCGAACGCACTGCCCGCCGATCCCCAGAACGCATGCCACGACGCTACTCTCCGGGCATCGGCGCGCTTGAGCGAATGTTCACGGTTGCCGATGACACCTCACCATGACGTTCGCTCTCGCACCCGACCGCTCGCCGACGCCCTCGGCCGCCACCACGCTCGCCGCCGCGCTCAACGACAGCGTCACATCGGTGCTGGCGGGTCGTCGTGAACAGATCGAGGTGGTCACCGCGTGCGTTCTCGCCGGTGGCCACGTACTGCTGGAAGACATCCCCGGGGTGGGCAAGACATTGCTGTCGCAGACCGTCGCTGCTGCGATCGGCGGGTCGTTCGCACGAGTGCAAGGGTCGGCAGATCTCTTGCCAGCCGATGTCGTCGGTTCGTTGGCACCCAACGCCGATGGCTTCGGACTGCACTTCCGACCCGGCCCGGTGTTTGCCAACGTGGTCCTGTTCGACGAGTTGAACCGCGCCAACCCGCGCACACAGTCGGCCCTGCTGGAAGTGATGGAGGAGGGTCGCGTCAGCGTCGACGGCCACACCCATCCGGTGCCGGCGCCGTTCGTGGTTTTGGCGACGCAGAACCCGGTTGAGATGGTGGGTACCTATCCACTCGCCGAGGGTGTTACCGATCGCTTCATGGCAGCAATCAGCCTCGGCCGTGCCACCGCCGCTGAGGAACTCGAGGTGCTCACCGGTCGCCGCGGCCGCGGTCGCCTGGCACATGTGCAGCCGGTCACGACACCAGATGAGCTGGCAGTCTGCCGCGCTGCGGTGCAGCAGGTGCACCTCGCTGAACCCGTAGCCCTGTACGCGGTCGAACTGTTGCATGCCACACGCGCCCATGCGCGCGTGCGCCTTGGAGCGTCCACGCGCGCTGGTGTGGCGATGGTCGCGCTGGCTCGGTCATTCGCGGTGATGGCCGGCCGCGATCACGTCGCCCCGCACGACATCGCCCGCGCTGCCGAGTGTGCATTGCCACATCGGCTGGTGCTGGCCACCCGCGAACGTGGCGCGGCGACAGACGTGGTCGACGAATGTCTGGCTCAGGTCGCCGCACCGCGCCGCTGACGGCAAGCCCGACCGGACGGCCGCGGCCCGCCGGCTTGTCGCACGGCGCACTGTCCCTCATCGCCGCGTGGTTCGCTGCGGGCACGATTGCGTTGCTCACCGGAGCGACCGCCGTCGTCATCCTGCTGGCCGTCGGCCTGGTGGCGATGATCGCGGCAGTGGTGTCCGGTTGGCGTGGTGTCATCGGCACGAGGGTGCACTCGGTCGTCACCTCGCCCCTCGTCGCTACCGGCGATGAGTTGGTGTGGCACATCGAGGCCACGGGGTCACAACCGGCGCATCTCACCGTGCGCCTCGCGGGCGACGCCGGTCGGCAAGCCGTCGCCCACGGCTGGGTGGACGCCGGTACCAGCGCCATCGTCGGCATCGCACCCCGCCGCGGCGTGTACCGCGAGGTCGACGCCGAGTGGCGCAGCGCTGGCCGACTCGGCCTGATGTGGTGGCGTCGACGGTGCCGGCTGACGATTGGCGAGCTGGTGGTTGCACCGCGCGCTGCCGCCGACGGCGCACCACTGGCGCTGGCCGCCGACGAGGCCGAGGGCGAACGGGCGATGAGCAAGCACCCGGGTCGCGACGAGATCGACGGTGTGCGCTCCTGGCGCGACGGCGACGAACTCACCGGCGTGCATTGGCCATCCACGCTGCGCACCGGCGAGTTCGTCGTGCGCCAACGCTTCCGCGAACACGACGAACGATGGGTCGTTCACGCGCGCACCGGCACGCCCGATCCGACGGCGGAGGCAGCTCGCGTTCGGCACACACTCGAACGCGGCTTGGCGAGCGGCGCCCAGGTGGCGGTGCAGGTCGACGGGGGCAGCATCGTGGATCTGGTCGACGATGCGGCAGTGCTGCACTGGGCTGCCAGGTTCGACCCGCACGATTCTGCGCAACCCATGCTGCCGTGGTGGAAACGTGCGGTGCTCGTCTCGCCGGAGCCGGATCGAGCGCTGTCAGCCACTGCACGGCGGTTGCTCAGCATCGCTACAGCGGTCAGCATGCTGATGGTCCTCGAACCGCTCGGGTACGGGTCGACGGCGATAGCGGTGGTGCTCACCGCCGTGCTCGCGTCCGCGCTCGTCACCGGATCTCGCCGCCAACTTCCCGACGTCTACCGCCAGCTGCTCGGACTCGTCGCAGGTGTCGCCGTCGGTGCAGTGCTCATCGATTTCACTGCGATCGACAGCGTCGGCGCGTCACTTCGATATTTGCTGCCACAGGTGTTGGTCAGCCTGGTCGTGATGCAGGGCTTCGAGTGTGTCGATCGCCGAGGAGCGCGAGTCACCCTCGCCTGCGCCGCGGTGCTCACCGCCTACGCGGCGGGCATCCGGATAGATGACCATCTCTCGCTGTGGCTGCTTGCCGCTGTGGGCTCGATGGCGATCGCGTCGCATCAGGTCGGTCGACACCGCCAACTCCACCCACGGCCATGGCAGTCGAACGTCACCCGGGTGGTGTCGCTCCTCGTTGCCGCGGCCGCCGTCGTGGCGATTCTGGCCGTCGTGCCGGTGCCGCGCGGGCCTGCGCAGTTGACGCTGCCCACCTGGCTGACGGAGTTGCGACCCACACAGGGCCGCGGTGAGCTGGCCGCGGCGGACGGATCGCCGTTGCTCGGCGGCCCGACCAACAACCGCACCAGCGCAGCGGGTGCCAGTGGGTATCCAGGGTTCAGCACCACCATGGACACGTCGCTGCGCGGCGATCTCGGCGACGAGGTGATCCTGCGTGTGCGGTCGCCGTACCCCGACTTCTGGCGCGGCCAGACGTTCAGCAACTTCGACGGTCGCACGTGGTACGTGGAGGACGGCACCGCCAACGTGAAGGCCGACCGTACCGAAGGTCCCGACCACCTGCTGAAGCTCGCCGACGGTGACGCTTCGCTCTACGGCAACGATGAGATGGTGCAGACCTTCTATCTGCAGGTCGATATGCCGAACATCGTCTTTGCCGCCTACCGGGCCAAGCGGGTGTTGTTGAACGCTCCGCTGTGGCAACGCTCCGACGGCGCATTGCGTGCCGATGTGGTGTTGCCGGCGGGAAGCGCCTACACGGTGGTGTCCGACCGCACGGAGGCCACCCCGGACGTACTGCGCAGGTACGGAGATCTCGCCCGATTCGGTAGCCCCGGGCGCTACCTGCAACTTCCGGACTCGGTCACCGACCGCACCCGCGCACTTGCCCGCGAGATCACCGCCGGATCGACCACGACGTACGACGCGATCCGCGCAATCGAGTCATGGATGAACGCCAACATCACCTACGACCTGAGCGCTCCGGTGCCGCCCGAGGGCACTGACTCCGTCGACCAGTTCCTGTTCGAATCGCAGACCGGTTTCTGCGAACAGATCGCAACGGCCACGGCGATCATGTTGCGCACCTTGGGTATCCCGGCTCGCATCGCCACCGGTTACGTACCCAGTTCACGCGACAAGGTCGCCGGAGTCTGGATCAGCCGCGCTCGCGATGCCCATGCCTGGGTCGAGGTGAACTTCCGCGATCTGGGGTGGATCGCTTTCGACCCCACTGCATCCGTACCGCTCTCCGGCGAGGCCAGGTTGCACACGATCGGCGCCGACCTCGCCGAAGCCATCGGTGCGGTCATCGGCGAGCACATCACGCTTGTACTGCTGGTGGCGCTCGGTGGGGCAACACTGCTCGTCGCCGTCCGGCTCACCCGGCGCTGGTGGCGGCGTCGCCGTCGTGGCCGATGGGGTCTGTTGCAGGACCACTTCGCCGCCGAAGCAGTCGCTCGCGGCGCACCGCCTACGGCTGCGAACGCACAACTGGCGGCGGCCTTCACGGACGACGACGCGATCGCGGCCACGGCGGCGGCGCTGGCATCCGAACTGGATGCGTCCGCCTTCTCCGCCACCTGGGTCGACGACGACGAGACCTACGCCCGCACCCGCGCCGCCCTCCGCTCACTCCGCGTGTGAAGGCGAAACCGCACCGGGTGCGGTTTCGGCTTCAAACGCATGAGGGCGGGGCGCGGGTCAGGCCGGGCGAGCGGTCACTCGAACACCAGGCAGCCGGCGTCCAGATCTGCGGCCGGCAACGACTCCTTCTCCAACCAGTAGTC
>CAIXHI010000339.1 GCA_903919215.1 uncultured Acidimicrobiaceae bacterium | reverse complement strand
TCACTGTTGAGCTGGGTAAGCCGATCGCCATGGACGAGGGTCTGCGTTTCGCGATCCGCGAGGGTGGCCGTACCGTGGGCGCCGGCCGCGTCACCAAGATCACGAAGTGAGCTGAAGCACCATGGCAAAGAACGACAAGAGGGTGAAGATCACCCTCGAGTGCACCGAGTGCAAGCACCGCAACTACATCACCATGAAGTCCAAGATCAACGATCGTGAACGCCTGGAGATGAAGAAGTACTGCAACCACGACCGTAAGCACACGGTCCACAAGGAGACCCGCTGACACCAGCGGGGAGTACCTCGATGGGTGGCTGGTAGCGTTTGCCATCGCCCACAGAGGGCAGTAGCTCAGCTGGTAGAGCATCGGTCTCCAAAACCGACGGTCGGGGGTTCGAATCCCTCCTGCCCTGCTCAATTTCGATAGAACCGAGTGAACGAAGATGTCACTGGATGACCTGAACCGAGAGCAAAAGCGCTCGCTGAAGAAGATGGGTGCCCTGAACGACCAGGGGCAACCCACGCGCGCCCCCGCTCCGGCCCGTCGCCCGAAGGAAGCTCGCGTCACGCCGTTTCAGTACCTGCGTGAAGTGCGCGACGAGATGCGCAAGGTGGCCTGGCCCAAGTGGCCCGAGATCCGCCGCTTCTCGCTCATCGTCCTGGTCACCGTGGTGCTCTACACGGCGTACATCTTCGGTCTCGATTCGCTGTTCGGCGTTCTTTCCGGATGGTTGTACGACTGATGAGCCTTGACGACGTGACACCCGAAGAGATCCTGGACGAACCGACGATGCACGAATCCACCATGGAAGAAATCGTCCACGAGGAAGTTGCCGACGCCATCGACGTCAGCTTCGACCTGTCCTCCGACGCGGATGCTGAGGCAGCCGAGGAGGAGACCGAGGAAGAGATCATCGACGACCCCTGGACCCGCCCGGGTCAGTGGTACGTGGTGCATAGCCAGTCCGGCTATGAGAAGAAGGTCACCGCCAACCTCAAGGCTCGTATCCAGAGCATGAACATGGAGGAGAAGATCTTCGACATCGTCATCCCCATGGAAGAGGTTGACGAGTTCAAGAACGGTCGCAAGCAGACCGTGCAAAAGAAGGTCTTCCCCGGCTACCTGCTGGTCCGTTGCCACATGGACGACGACAGCTGGTACTGCATCCGCAACACACCCGGTGTCACCGGGTTCGTGGGGCAGAACAAGCATGGTCAGAAGCCGACCCCGTTGTCCCGGCGTGAGGTGCAGACGTTCCTCGCCGCCAAGGGCGATGGCACGGGTGGTATGCCCACCCGCAAGAAGCCCAAACTCGATTACGAGGTGGGTGAGAGCGTCCGGGTCAAGGAAGGCCCGTTCGCCGATTTCGCCGGCACGATCGCCGAGATCAATGCCGATCACATGAAGCTCAAGGTGCTGGTGAACATCTTCGGTCGTGAGACCCTCGTGGAGATGGACTTCAGCCAGGTCAGCAAGCTCTAAACAGGAAGTAGTCAGTCATGGCAAAGAAGAAGGTTGCTGCGATCATCAAGATCCAGATCCCCGCAGGTAAGGCCACCCCGGCCCCGCCCGTGGGTACCGCGCTCGGACCGCACGGCGTCGGCATCATGGACTTCGTCAAGCAGTACAACGCTGCCACCGAGTCGCAGGTCGGCACGATCATCCCGGTCGAGATCACGGTGTTCGAGGATCGTACGTTCACGTTCATCCTCAAGACCCCGCCGGCCCCGGTGCTGCTGCGCCAGAAGGCCGGCCTTGCCAAGGGTTCCACCACCCCGGGCAAGACCATCGTCGGTTCGGTCACTGAGGCCGACATCGAAGAGGTCGCCAAGATCAAGATGCCCGACCTCAACGCCTACGACATGGAAGCTGCCAAGCAGCAGATCCGTGGCACGGCCCGCTCCATGGGCCTCAAGGTCAACTCGTAATCCACCCACACGTTCGACCGGGATCACCTCGCCCGGCGGCGTTTACCCTGAGGGAGACACACAATGTCCGGCAAGAAATTCGCTGACGCGACGAAGAAGTACGATCGCGATCAACTGTTCACCCCCACCGAGGCGCTCGCCCTCGTGAAGGCTGTGGCCCCGGCCAAGTTCGACGAGACCGTCGAAATCGCCGTGCGCCTCGGCGTCGACCCCCGTAAGGCCGACCAGATGGTGCGTGGCACCGTGGCGCTGCCCAGCGGTACCGGTAAGGACGTTCGCGTCGCCGTGTTCGCCGCGGGCGAAGCCGCCCAGGCCGCCCGCGACGCTGGTGCCGACATCGTCGGTGCCGACGACCTGGCCGCTGAGATCGAGAAGGGCATCTTCAACTTCGACATCGCGATCGCGACGCCGGACATGATGCCCCTCGTCGGTCGCCTCGGCCGCACGCTCGGACCGCGTGGTCTGATGCCCAACCCGAAGACCGGCACGGTCACCAACGACGTGGCCCGCGCGGTCACCGAGTTCAAGGGCGGCAAGGTTGAGTACCGCACCGACCGCTACGGCAACGTGCACGTGCAGCTCGGTCGGGTCAGCTTCGAGCCCGATGCGCTCGAAGCCAACTTCCGTGCGGTCATCGACGAACTGCAGCGCGCCAAGCCGGCGTCCGCCAAGGGTCGCTACCTGCGCAAGATCTCGGTGTCCAGCACGATGGGCCCCGGCGTCAAGGTCGATACCGCCCGCCTCCGCCCCGAGGTCTGATTCCCGCTTAGGCTCGGGGTGATGGTCACCCCGCGCGAGCAATGGCAGCAGGCGTTCGACGCGTCACCGACGCGCGACGCCGACTTCCACACGATGTCCGGTGTGCCACTGGCACCTGTGTACGGCCCCGCTGAGGGGGAACACCCTGGTGTGTATCCCTTCACGCGGGGCCCGTACGCGTCCATGTACCGGTCGAAGTTGTGGACGATGCGGATGTTCGCTGGCTTCGGTACGGCGGACGACACGAATCGACGGTTCAAGGAGATCATCCGCTCGGGCGGCGATGGCCTGTCCACTGCGTTCGACATGCCCACGTTGCTGGGTCTGGACAGCGACGACGAGATGTCGCTGGGCGAGGTGGGTCGTTGTGGAGTCGCCATCGACACGCTCGCCGACATGGAGGATCTCTACGCAGGTATCGACCTCGGTGCGATCACGACCAGCATGACGATCAACTCGCCGGCTGCGCCGATCCTGGCGATGTTCGTCGCGCAGGCGGAGAAGGCGGGCACACCACGGGCACGCCTGGGCGGCACACTGCAGAACGACATCCTCAAGGAGTACCAGGCGCAGAAAGAGTTCGTCTTCCCGCCACGGCAATCGATGCGGCTCGTGCGCGACACGATCCGCTTCACCGCCGCCGAGATGCCTCGTTGGCACAGCATCTCGATCTCCGGATACCACATTCGCGAAGCGGGTTCGACGGCGGCCGAGGAGTTGGCGTTCACGTTGGCCAACGGGTTCGCCTACGTCGAGTTGGCGATGGCTGCTGGCCTGCCGATCGACACGTTCGCGCCGCGCCTGTCGTTCTTCTTCAACGCGCACATCGACTTCTTCGAAGAGATCGCCAAGTACCGCGCCGCCCGGCGCATCTGGGCGCGCTGGTTGCGCGAGCGCTACGGCGCGGTCGCCGAACGCTCGCTGCAGCTGCGCTTCCACACGCAGACTGCCGGCGTGTCGCTGACCGCGCAGCAGCCCGAGGTGAACATCGTGCGCACCGCGATCGAGGCGCTGGCCGGTGTGCTGGGTGGCACGCAGAGCCTGCACACCAACTCGATGGATGAGGCAATGGCGCTGCCCACCGAGGCATCAGCCCGTTTGGCGCTGCGCACTCAGCAGGTCATCGCCTACGAGACGAACGTGGCCCACGTGGCCGACCCGTTGGGGGGTTCGTGGTTCGTCGAGTCGCTGACCGACGAGATGGAACGTCAGGCGGAGGAGATCTTCGCCCACCTGGAAGAACTCGGCGGCGGCTCGCTGCTGGAGGGCTGCATCAAGGGCATCGAGGACAACTGGTTCCAGGGGCGCATCGCCGACTCGGCATTCGAGCTGGAGCGCAAGATGAACCGTGGCGAGCGCATCGTTGTCGGCGTCAATCGCTTCACCGATGGCAACGACTCGGTGGGCATGGATCTGCTGGAGATCACCAACGCCGATGAGCAACGGCAGCTGCAAAGGCTGGGCGCCGTGCGGGCCGACCGCTCGCAGGCCGGGGTCGACGCCGTACTCGCCCGGTTGGCCACCGAGGCCGCCGACCCCGAGGTGAACCTGATGCCGTGTCTGGTGGATGCCGCCAACGCCTATGTCTCGCTCGGCGAGATCATGCGCACCCTCGGGGGAGTGTTCGGTCGCTACGTGGAAGTGCCGGTGATCTGATGGCTGGAGAACGCATTCTCGTGGGCAAGGTGGGCCTCGACGGCCACGACCGTGGCGTGAAGGTGGTGGCTCGCATCCTTCGCGACGCCGGCTACGAGGTGATCTACACCGGGCTGTTCCAAACCCCAGCCACCATCGCCTCCGCCGCGCTCGACGAGGATGTCGACCTCGTCGGCCTGTCGATGCTCTCGGGCGCACACCTCACGCTTGCCCCGCTCGTGGTGCAGGAACTGCGTGCCCGCGGCTGCACCGCGCCGGTGGTGGTGGGTGGCATCATCCCCGAACCCCACAAGGCCCGCTTGCTGGCCGCGGGCGTCGCCGCCGTGCTGACGCCGGGCGCGCCGGCCGATGAGGTCGAGCGCGTGATCCGCGAAGTGCTGGACGCTGCCCGATGAGCGACACCGTCCTGGTCACCGGTGCCACTGGATACATCGCCCGCCACGCAGTGGCGCAGTTACTCGATGCCGGCCATACGGTGCGTGGCACCGCCCGGCGCGCCGAGGCAGCTCAGGGGTTGCGCTCCGACCTCACCCCGCACCTCGCCGACCCGGCCACCATCGACCGCTTCAGCCTGGTGGTGGCCGACCTCGGCAGCGACGACGGGTGGGTAGCCGCAGTTGCCGGGTGCAGCCAGGTGTGCCACGTGGCCAGCCCGCTGCCGGCCGGCGAGCCGAAGAACCCGGACCAGGTGATCCGCCCGGCTGTCGACGGCACCCTGCGGGTGTTGCGCGCCGCCGCCTCGGCGGGTGTGCAGCGGGTGGTGCTCACCTCATCGATCGCCGCCGTGCTGTACGGCGTGGACCGGCGCGGCAAGGTGTTCACCGAGGCCGACTGGTCGAACCCCGACGCCAAGGGCATCGGCACCTACGAACGCTCGAAGACGCTTGCCGAGCGAGCTGCGTGGGAGTTCATGGCCACCCCCGAGGCCGGCGCGCTGGAGCTGGCCACGATCAACCCCGGCCTGGTGCTGGGGCCGATGATCGGCAGCGAGGCCAGCACCTCCAACGAGTCGGTGCGCAAGCTGCTGGCCCGCGAGCTGCCCGCCTGCCCCGACCTCACCTACGCGTTCGTCGACGTGCGCGACGTGGCCGCCGCACACGTGGCCGCGCTCACCGCGCCCAGCGCTGCCGGACACCGCCACATCTGTGCGATCGACAGTCACTCGCTGCGCGAGGTGGCAGCGATCCTCGCCCGCGAGTACGGGCCCAAGGGCTACCGAGTGCCCACTGGCAAACTGCCTGGCTGGGGGTTGAAGGTGGCGGCGCTGTTCGACAAGACCGCCGCGATGGCGCTGAACGACCTGGGCAACCCCCAGCGCATCGACAACACCCGCGTGGTGCAGCTGCTCGGCCGCCCGCTGCGCGACCTGGAGGAGATGACCCTGGCGATGGCCGCCTCCCTCGAGCACTACGGCCACGTGCAGCCGAAGGCGCGGCGCCGCAGCTGACGTCGCAGCGACCTCACGCACCGGCCATAGGCAGGGTTGAGCGCCAGCCGACTTCGGTGCCGTCGGGGCGGTAGTGGTGCCAGTGGCCGTGTTGGTCGCGTTTGACGGTGTAGCCGTGGGTGGCGCGCCATCGGTTGTGGTGCCCGCAGGCGGGGCCGCCGTTCCACGAGGCGGTCGGGCCGGCATTCGAGTATGGGAGCACGTGGTCGACCTGGCGTGGTGGGTGGTGACAGCCAGGGCCGAAGCAGTGCCGGGCCAAGGCGAGGAGGATGTCGCGCAGCGGGCCGGTGAACAGCCGTTGTTTGCGACCCAGATCGACGACCACCCCGGCTGAATCGAGCACGACCCGGCGGACGTGGCCGACTGCGGCGGCGATGAGTACGTCGAACGGATCGAGTTGCACGCCGTCGGTGGTTTCACACCGGTGCGGCACGCTCGGGTCGAGCGGTGCAGGCTCGCCGCCCAACGCCTTCACCAGTGTGTGTTCGAGGCTGGCTTGATCCCACAGGATGTTGACGGTGGGTTCGAAGTTGGCGAGCACACCCGACCCGGCAGCCGCGGCGAACACGGCCATCATCGCATCGAAGCGGCGTTGCCGTTCCGTGCGGGCCATCAACGCGACCGACATCGCCTCGCCGTGGATGGCGAGACCTGCTTCCCAGTCGGCCAGGAACTCGGCGTGCACGAACGCCTCGAAGATCTCCTTCAGTTGCGCACCATCGACCGCGCCACCCTGCGCATTGAGGAACGCCTTCGCCCCGACCTGCGAGAGCGTGGCCTCGCGTTCGCGGTGCGCGCGCTCGTGATCCGCATGCGCGCCATCGGGGTCGGCGGCGGCTTCCCACGCGCGGAGCAGGCACGAATAGTCGGAGAAGTCCAACAAACCGGCCTGCCCTACCAACAGCGCTTCGCCCTCGTCGAGATGAGGTGACACACGCGGGTTCGCGGCCACCGCCGCCAACGCATGCAACTGCGCGACACCCATGCCCGACGCGGACGGGAAGCGGGCCAGCAGGTGGCCGGCTTTCACGAACCTGGCCGCTTCGGGCAACGACCAGTTGCACGCCGCCATCCCCCACGCCCGCACCCCACGATGCCCATCACGCCGGAACACGCCGGCCTCTTCCACCCGCGCCACCAACGTCGCCAGCCCCGACTCGAGCGCACGGCGCTGGCCATCCAGTTCACGCGCCAACGCCTCCACCTGGGCAGGCGACATCGCCCGCACCGCCTCGACATCGGGAATGGTGAGCGGACTCATGCCCTCATCATGACGAAGGGGTGTGACAAAGTTATACTCCTCCCATGAAGACGGCGATCTCCCTCCCGGATGCGCTCTTTCGTCGCGCCGACCTGGTCGCCCGCCGCCTCGGCATGTCGCGCAGCGAGCTGTACGTGAAGGCACTCGAGGCGTACCTCGGCCCTCCTACCGACGACGAGATCACCGCCAAGCTCGACGAGGTGTACGCGAACGGATCGGCAGCGGAGCCGCAGCCGTGGTGATCGAGCGCGGCGAAGTGTGGTGGGTGGGGAAGCGGCCCGTGCTGGTCGTGCAGGCCGACGCCTTCAACCGCTCGAGCGTTGGCACCGTCGTGGTTG
>CAIXHI010000338.1 GCA_903919215.1 uncultured Acidimicrobiaceae bacterium | reverse complement strand
GTGCAACTGCGATTGAGATTGCCACGCAGATCTCCGGCTCGGCCCCACTTGCGGTGCGCTCAATACGGCGCACGCTGCGTTCGCAGTTGGCTGGGCAGGTGAAGGCCGCCACCGACCACGAGCACTCCGTGCAGAGCGTTTTGCGTGCCACCGAGGACTACGAGGAGGGCGTCAGGGCCTACGCCGAACGCCGTCCAGCCGACTTCCAGGCTCGCTGACTGCGGCCGGAACTACACGAGGGGGAATCATGGGGAACGAGAGCATGGGGGACATCCGCACGTTGACGCCGGAGGAGCACTGGCGTCACTTCGAGTTGTCGTGGCAGGCGCTGCAGAGTTACACGTACCTCGGTAAGGGCACGCCGTTCCTCGACACCGGAGTCGACGTTGAGGAGATGCCGCTGCGCCACGACATGCGCAACAGCACCGGTGGCGTGATGGCGGCTCCACTGTGCATCGTGTCGCCGGAGCCGTACTGGCGCGACGACGAGTGTGTGCCCGCACCGGTGACGATGTGTTACGACATTCTTGACCCCGGTCACGACGTGCGCAGGTTGCACGTCATTCGCGACGTCATCAGCTTTGGCCGTCAGATGGGCTTCAGTCGCTCGCGCATCGTCGATGCCGACGACCATTCGCGGGTGATCGCCATCTCCAGCGGTTGCGGTGTCAGCCTGGGCGATGTGCCGCCGGGTTTCTACCTGGTGGACAACCCGGTGAACGAGGCGCCAGATTCACCTGATCTGCCGCCGCTGCGCGATGTGTTCGGGATCAAGTCGGCAGCCGACGGGTCGGTGTACATCGACAAGGTCATCCCGGAACTGTCGTCGCCGCATTCCGCGTTGCACCTTGGACCGATCAACATCGCGATGGAGGCTGTGGCCGGTGACGAACTGGTTCGGGTCACCGGAACTGCCGACTGGCAGGTGGAACAGTGGCACGTGATGATGGTGAAGCCCGGGTATCACGGTCCGTTCGTGGCCCGCGCCGTTGTGGTCGGCGCGGCCAGCCCCACAGGGCGCATCGGCGTCGAGGTGACGATGACCGACGAAGGCGCCAAGGGGCGCATCATCGCCTCGGTCACGGCGTCGTTCCGCCGCGTCGGCTGACGACGAGACTGTTGTCATGGCCGGTCCGCTCGCCGTCGTTGGCAGCTTCAGCACTGTTGATCAGGTGATGCTCGCCGCCGCCGAACAGATCGGTGGCCGCGAGGCGTTCGTCGAGGTCGCAACTGGCCGCCGGTTGACGTTTGGTGAGTGGGTCGCCGCGGGGCGTTCACTGGCGCGGCAACTGCGCGACCTCGGTGTCGAGTCGGGCGACGTGGTTGCCGTCGCGCTCTCGCCCTCCATCGACTACGTGATCGGTTGTGTCGGTGCGCTGTTCGCCGGTGCGGTCGTGTCGGGTATCAACACTCGACTCGGGCCGCGTGAGGTCGCCGGCATCTTCGACCGCTGTTCGCCCACCGCAGTGATCGCCGACCCGTCGTTCGCAATGCCGGCCGGTCACGCACCGATCGTGATCACACCTGCGGAGTTCGAATTGGTGGGCTCGCCGTTGGATCCTTCGCCGGTCGTGCAGCCTGGCGACCCAGCGGTGATCATCTGGACCAGTGGCACCACGGGTCTGCCAAAGGGCGCCTGGTTCGATCATCCCAACCTCGAGGCGGCTGTCCACTCGGCGGGGGAGATGACTCACGCCTTCGATCGCCGTCTCGGCGGGTTGCCACTCGCTCACGCTGGCTATATGGCGAAGATCTGGGAGCAGTTCGCGATGGGGTTCAGCATCGTGCTCACGCCCGTGCCCTGGACGGCGCAGATGATGTTGCAGGTGCTGACCAGCGAGCGCATCAACGTCGGCGCCGGGGTACCCACTCAGTTCGTGAAGTTGTTGGAACTGCCCGAGACCGCTGGTGCCGACTTCTCGGCGCTGCGGGTGTGCCTCTCCGCCACAGCGCCAGCTGCACCGGAGTTGATCGAGCGCATCTGCGACACGCTCGGTGCCCCGGTGATCGTGCGCTATGCGATGACCGAATCGCCCTCGATCACCGGCACCGACCCCGACGACCCTCCCGAGATCCAGTTCCGCACGGTCGGTCGCCCGCAACACGGGATGGCGGTACGCGTCGTCGATGACACCGGTTCGGTGGTGTCCGTCGGTGTGGTCGGCCGTGTGCAGATCAGCGGGCCGTGTGTGATGCGCGGGTATTGGGGCGACCCTGTGCAGACGGCGGCCGTCCTCGGCGACGACGGTTGGCTGACCAGCGGCGACCTCGGCCGTTTCGACGCCGACGGCAACCTCTCGCTCGTCGGTCGGGCCGGCGATATGTACATCCGCGGTGGCTACAACGTGTATCCGCTGGAGGTGGAGAACGTGTTGGTCGAGCATCCAGCCATCGCCGCCGCAGCCGTGATCGGCAGGGCCGCCGCCACCATCGGGGAGATCGGTGTCGCCTTCCTCGTGCTCGAACCCGGCCACCGCGCCCCGACACGTGACGAGGTGCGCACCTGGGTGCGCGAACGACTGGCCGACTACAAGGCCCCCGACGAAGTAGTCGTGCTGGATGCGCTGCCGCTCACCCCGATGGCCAAGGTCGACAAACAGGCCCTCGCCGGCATGTGACAGTGCTGCGACGCTCCGTCAGCGCCAAGTCAGCTGGGGGCATCGAGATATGGCGTCACCTGCGCGAGCGCCCGTTGCACATACTGCTCCTTCTCACCCACCGGTGCCACGTAGCGCATCGCTGCCGCTGCTGCGTCGGTGCCCGCCACGCGGGCGATGACCCACGTGGCCAGGTACTGCGCCGCCAAGCAGCCGCCAGCCGTAGCCACGTTGCCCTTGGCGAAGAACGGTTGATCGAGGACCTGCACGCCCGACTCCACGACCCACGGTTTGGTGGTGAGATCGGTGCACGCGGGCACGTCACGTAACAGCCCCAATGTTGCCAACACCAGGGCACCCGAACACTGCGCACCGATCAGTTGCCGAGTGGGGTCGAGGTGCAACTGTGCCATCAGGTCGCGGTCGCGCACCACTTCGCGCGTGCCCACGCCGCTGCCCACCAGCACCACGTCGGCGCTCGCCACGGTGTCCAGGCGGGCCTGCGCGTGCAGCACCACGCCGTTCATCGACGTCACCGTCTCGGTCGGTGACGTGATCGCCACCGACCACTCGGGTTCGGCTGCACGGTTCAGGATGCCGAGGGCGATCAACGAGTCGAGCTCGTTGAACCCGTCGAAGGTGAGAATGGCGATGTGCACGCCGGCACGCTACGCGGCCATCGCCCTCGGTGGCCCGTGAATTGTGACCGGGCGCCGAGTGGTTGGACTTCCACCACTCGCTACCAGACCAGCACAGGGCGTCGATGTATTCAGGATGACTGCTGCGGAGCCCATCGCGAATTAGACTATTGACTTGCCAGCGATCCAGGAGATCAGGGACGCTGACGCCATTTCGATTGGAGTAACTGGTGCAGTTTTCGCTTGGCAAGATTCAAGTCCAGATTTCGCGCTCTCGTCAGATGAGTAGGTCTGACTACAAGGGAACCTGGAGCGCACTCTCCACGACTGAGCAGGATGCGAAGTTGGCCGTGGCGGGTGCAGGGCAGACCGACGAGGCCTCGTTCGCAACCTCCGCCGGTGAGACCATGAGGG
>CAIXHI010000337.1 GCA_903919215.1 uncultured Acidimicrobiaceae bacterium | reverse complement strand
GCACCGAGACGGTCGGCACCGAAGCCGCATCGACGAGCAGCACCTCCACCAGTTCCACCACGACCACCACGACGGCACCCGCCGCGCTCGTCGACCCGAACTCGTTCGGCCAGCCGTGGGGCACGACAGTGCAAGGCGTCCTCACGTTCCGCGGCAACCCGACGCGCAGCTACTACGGCACCGGCCCGATCCCGCAGAACACGCCGGAGGTGCTGTGGCGTTACCCCGGCAAGAAGATGTGCGGCAGCAGCAGCGAGTACGGCAACGTGCGCACGTGGTGCGGCACCGGCTGGACGGGGCAGCCGGCGGTGTTCGAACGTGACGGCCGCACATGGCTGGTGTTCGGCGCCTACGACTACAAGATCCACTTCGTCGACGCCGCCACGGGCCAGGACATCATTCCGCCGTTCGCCACCAAAGACCTCGCCAAGGGCAACGTCACCGTCGACCCAGATGGTTACCCGCTGATCTACGCCGGGTCGCGCGACAACCACTTCAGAGTCATCGCCTTCGACGGTGCCGCCCCGCGTGAGCTGTACTCGATCGACGGGCATACAGCCGACCGCGTACACAACGACGATTGGGACGCTGCCGCGCTGATCGTCAACGATTATCTCCTCGAGGGCTCGGAGAACAGTTGGTTCTACGGCCTGAAGCTGAACCGTGGTTACGCGGCCGACGGCACCGTCACGGTGGACCCGCAGGAGGCGTTCCGCGTGCAGGGCTGGGACGCGGAGTTGATCCACGACCTCGGCAGCAAGGATGCGCGACGGGTCAGCCTCGAGGCCTCGGTCTCGATCAGCGGCGACACGGCGTGGCTGAACAACTCCGGTGGGTTGGTGCAGGGCTGGGACCTCTCGTCACTGCGCACCGGCGTCGGCACCGTCACCCGCACGTTCCGCTTCTGGACCGGCGACGACAGCGACGCGACGATCGTGCCCGACTCGGAGGGCTTCCTCTACGTCGGCGTCGAGGTCGACCGCAAGACCAAGCGCAGCGAAGAGGTCGGGCAAATGATCAAGCTCGACCCACGTAATCCCGACAACCCGATCGTGTGGTCGGTGCACGTACCGTTCCGCGTTGACGACGGGGTGTGGAGCACGCCGATCATCGCCGGCGATGTGGTGCTGTGGACCAGCAAACCCGGCTGGATCTACGGCATCGACAAGAACACCGGCGAGGTGCTGTGGAAGCAGAAGATCAACGGTCCTGCACTCAGTTCACCGGCGCTCGTGGACGGTGTATTGATCCAGGGCGATGGCGCCGGCATCCTGCACGCGTACGACCTGTCGAACCCGCGGTCGGCGCCCGTCGAGCTGTGGTCGCTGGCGCTCGGTGGCAACATCGAGAGCACACCGGTCGTGTGGAAGGGTCGCATCTACGTCGGCACTCGCGCCGGCTTCGAAGTCGCCGTCGGCATTCCCTGACCGAAGCATTCCGGGCTGCGAAGATCTACACGACATGATCGGACCGACGTGACGCGCTATCTGGGGCACACCACCTGGACGGACTTCAACGCACCCCGTCGGCGACCGCTGCTCGTGGTGCCGGTGGGCTCGTGCGAACAACATGGGCCGCACCTGCCGCTCGACACCGACACCCGCATCGCCAAGGCCCTGGCGAAGAGTCTGGCCGACAAGTACGACGCCGGCGACGTGCTCGTCACCCCAGCGTTGGGCATCTCCGCGAGCGGTGAACATCAGTCGTTCCTGGGCACGCTGTCACTGGGCACCGCCGTGTTCGAGCAGGTGCTCATCGAGCTCGTGCGTAGTGCCGACTGGAGTGCCGGTGTCGTGTTGGTCAACGGGCACGGCGGCAACCGTGAAGCGGTGCGCAACGCGGTGCGCGTTTTGGAGTCCGAACAACGGCGAGTGTTTGCCTGGTGGCCGAAGGTGGACGGCAGCGATGCACACGCCGGCGCCACCGAGACCTCGATGATGTTGGCCATCTCTCCCGAGCTGGTGCGCATGGACGTTGCCGAGCGCGGCAACACCGAGCCGCTGCGCGACCTACTCGACGAAATGGCCGAGCACGGCGTGCACGCGGTCAGCCCGAACGGGGTACTCGGCGACCCGACACGCGCGACGGCCAGCCACGGGCGCACGATCCTCACCCGTCTGTCGATCGATCTCGTCGCAGCAGTGGACGAATGGTGGGAGTAACCCCGCCGCCCGGCGACGAACCGTCCGTGCGCGTGCGCCTGGATTCGACGTGGCGTCGGCCGCCCGCTGAGCCGGCCGACGGTCGAGTCGTGATCGCCGGTTCACCGTTACGACTGTTCCGCCTCTCCACCGGCGGAGCGCATGTCATCGCTCAAGCCGAACAGGGTTCGGTGCCGAACACACCCTCGATCCGTTCGCTGATCGATCGCTTCATCGATGCCGGCGCACTCCACCCGATCCCTTCACGCGGCCCGTACGGCCCGGCCGACGTCACCGTGGTGCTGCCCACCTTCCAGCGAATGCCGGCAGCGATCGGCACCTTGGCGCTGGCAGGACTCCGCACGATCATCGTCGACGATGCCGGGGCGACCCCGGTGGAACTCGCCGGCGAGCAGGAGTTGGTCACCATCGTGCGCCGCAGCGAGAACGGCGGCCCAGCAGCGGCGCGTAACACCGGCCTCGACCAGGTCACGACCCCACTAGTGGCGTTCGTCGATGCCGATGTGCACCTTCCCACCGGGTGGCTGGCGCCACTGCTCGCGCACTTCGCGGACGAACGGGTTGCACTCGTCGCCCCGCGTGTCGCGGGCGCACCGGGGCAGGGAACGCTCGCCGGGTATGAGCAGCGCCATAGCCCGCTCGACCTCGGCGATCAGCCGGCACGGATCGCGGCGGGCACACGCGTGAGCTACGTGCCGGCGGCAGCGCTCGTGGGCCGCACCGAGGCATTTCGTTCACTGGGCGGCTTCGACGAGGCCATGCGTCTGGGCGAGGACGTTGATCTTGTGTGGCGCTTGACCGACGCCGGTCATCGCTGTCGTTACGAACCGGCCGTGGTGGTGCACCACGAATCGCGCGACTCGCTCGGCGGATGGTTGCGCCAACGATTCGGCTACGGACGCTCGGCTGCGCCGTTGGCCCGCCGCCATCCGGGTGCGTTGACGCCGCTGCGGATGAGCGGGTGGAGCGCGCTCGCGTGGGGTCTGCTGCTGTTGCGCCGACCGTTGCTTGCAGTCGGGGTCGCCGCTGGCACCACGGTGGCGTTGCAGCGCAAACTCACCGACGTACCACCCCGCGAGTCGATACGTCTCGCTGCACGGGGGCACCTCGCTGCGGGTCGCCAGTTCGCACAGGCGACGCTACGTGTGTGGTGGCCGGTCGCGCTCGTTGCAGCCGTGTTCGTCCGCCGTGCACGGCTGCCACTGCTCGCTGCGTTCACCGTGCCGACACTCATCGACAGCATCCACGAGCGTTCGTTACAACCGGTGATCGATGCTCCGCTGGCCGTTGCCGATCAGGCGGCGTACGGCGCTGGCGTGTGGGCTGGCGTCATCGCCGAGCGCGAACCCGGCCCACTGGTGCCCGACTTCAGGAGTTGGCCGACGCGAGGCGGCGGCTGATGTCGTTGCAGTCCTCGCACACGTGGTCGGGGATGATGCCCCACTTCATCATCTGACCGAACGCCACGCAGCCGAGGCAGAACCCGGCGAAAGCCTCCAGCGAGGCGGCCACGACGAGTCCGGCGATCAACACGTAGCTCACCG
>CAIXHI010000336.1 GCA_903919215.1 uncultured Acidimicrobiaceae bacterium | reverse complement strand
GGGGCCGGAGCAGCCTTCTTCGCCGGCACTGCGGCCTTCTTCGCCGGGGCCGGAGCAACCTTCTTCGCCGGCACTGCGGCCTGCTTCGCCGGAGCGGCCTTCTTCGCCGGAGCGGCCTTCTTCGCCGGAGCCGGAGCAGCCTTCTTCGCTGGCGCTGCGGCCTTCTTGGCCGGTGCCGGGGCAGCCTTCTTCGCCGGAGCGACAGCCTTCTTCGCCGCGGGAGCCGCCTTCTTCGCAGGGGCCGCCTTCTTCGCGGTTGCCTTCTTGGCCGTGGCCATAGCGCTGAACCTCCGTCGTCCGACGCCGTCGCGTCGATGTAAGGCCGGGATGTTACCGCTGATCAGGCCCGAGAGGGCTGATCCACCGCTCCATGCGACGGATGACCTCCTCCGCCGACAACGCCACGACCAGCGATTTGGACCGCGACGTGTGTCCGGCGACGAGCGTGACATCTCGTGCACGCAGCCCACACGCTGCCGCCAGCACTGCTTGCACCTCAGCGTTTGCGCGCCCGTCCAGTGGCGGGCTGCACACTTTGATCTTCAACTCGTCACCATGCAGACCGACCACTTTGGCCGCGCTCGCACCCGGCACCACGCGAACAGCGACCACACAGCCGTCCGGATGCGGACGGATGGGTACGGTCAACCTGCCACCGCAACTGCGATATGGATCGCCTCGCCGTCGAGGTCGGCGGTGGGCTCCCCGCTCCCCCAGTTCAACGAGGTGGCCAGCGTGGCATCGGTGAGCAGATGCTGGAACGCAGTGACCTGACGGCGCACCGACTCGGGGACGCCGAGCGTGAGCGAGATGCGATCGCTGACCTTCAGCCCGGCGTCGCGCCGCGCCTGTTGCACCAGTCGGACGAGGTCGCGGGTGACACCCTCGGCCTCGAGTTCCGGCGTGAGCGCGATGTCGAGCAACACGATGCCGGCGCCTGCCGACAGCGGTGTGCTGGCTCCATCACCTTGGACCACGAGCTTCAGCGCGTACTCGCCCTCCTCCAGCGCCACCCCCCCGGCCACCACACCGTCTGCGGTCTGCTGCCAGTCGCCGGACTTGACTGCCTTGATGACCTGCTGCACCTGACCACCCAGACGCGGGCCGAGCTTGGCGGGTACGACCTGCAGGTCATAGCTCGCGACCGAATCGACGTCGTCGGTGAGGGTCACCGACTTCACGTTCACCTCGTCGGCCACCAGATCGGTGAACGAAGCCAGCCGAGCGGAACCCGCAACGGCCACCTGCAGCGACGCAAGCGGTTGACGCACGCGTCGACCGTGGGCCTTGCGTAGGCGCAGGGTGCTGCTACAGACATCGCGCACGAGGTCCATCGACTCGACGAGTGCTGGGTCAGCCGGCACGTCGGCGGCCGATGGGTAGTCCGTGAGGTGCACGCTGCGCTCACCCGTGAGCCCCTGATAGACCGCTTCGGTGACCAGTGGCAGCAATGGGGCCAGTGAGCGACACAGCAGTGCCAGCACCGTGTGCAACGTGTCGATCGCATCTTGATCGCCGGCCCAGAACCGGTCGCTGACGCGGCGTGCCCAGCGGGGCACCTCGACGAAGTCCCCGGGCGCACCCGGTGCGGCGTACAACTCGCGCTCCAGCGCATCGACATCGGCGCCGAAGGCCAGGGCCAGCGCCCGCAGCGAGGCATAACTCACGCGATGCCCGGACTCCAGGCGCTGCACCGTGCGCAGGCTCAGGCC
>CAIXHI010000335.1 GCA_903919215.1 uncultured Acidimicrobiaceae bacterium | reverse complement strand
CGACGGCATCGAAGGTAGCCAAGGCAGCCTCCTGCACGAAGAAGTACACGATCGTGTCGGGCGACTCGTGGAGCATGATCGCCAAGCACATGTCGATCACCACCACCCAACTGCTGGCAGCCAACCAGGCCACCACCAGGTCCGTGCTGCTCCCCGGTCGGTCCATCTGTCTGCCGACCAACGCTGTCGTACCCGCACCGCCCAAGCCGGCAGTCACCACGACCACCGTGAAAGCAGTCGTCAGGCCGCCCGTCTCGGCCCGCAGCTACACACGCGCCGAAGTCACCCAGATGATCCGCGACGTGTTCCCCGACGACCTCGAGGAGCACGCTCTGGTGATCGCCGAGCGCGAGAGCCACCTCAACCCGTATTCGGCAAACTTCTGCTGCTACGGCGTGTTCCAGATCAACTACAACGCCCACAGCAAGTGGCTGCCATCCATCGGCGTCACCTCTGCCGCTCAGCTGTTCGACCCACTGGTGAACACCAGGGCCGCGCTCATCATCTACCAGCGCAGCAACAGCTGGGCTCCGTGGGGCGGCTGAGAAACCGGTAGTCGAACACCGGGTGAACCTCTAGAGTGGACACCCGCAAGCACTCGTAGCTCAATGGATAGAGCATCTGACTACGGATCAGAAGGTTGAATGTTCGAGTCATTCCGAGTGCGCTGAAGTCGAGCGGCCCCTAGGGGCCGCTCGATTGCGTTTTCCGGTGCGACAGGCGCGTTCAGCCACCTCGTCGCCCACTGAATTCACGCCGACACGCAGCCAGTTAGGCGGCGGGTGACAGGACGCGGGTGACCTGACCGCGACGCCAGCCGATCTCGGTGCCGTCGGGTCGGTAGTGGTGCCAGTGGCCGTGTTCGTCGCGCACGGTGGTGTAGCCGCGAGTGCGCCATCGGTTGTGGTGCCCGCAGGCTGGGCCCGCGTTCGCAGCGTCGGTGAGCCCACCCCGAGCCCATGGCAACACATGATCGACCTGGCGTGGTGGGTGATGACAGCCCGACCAGAAGCATTGTCGTTCGAGCGCCAACAGGATCTCCCGGAGCGCCCCGGTGAACAAACGCTGCTTGCGACCGACATCGATCACGACACCGGCCGAGTCGAGCACGACCCGGCGCACATGCCCGAGAGCGGCAGCGATCAACACATCCAGTGGATCGAGCTGCACCCCGGTGGAGGTTTCGCAACGATGCGGAACGCTCGGGTCGAGCGGTTCTGGCGTGCCGCCCAACGCGGTGACCAGCGCGTGCTCGAACGTGGCGTGATCGCACCACAGGTTCACCGTCGGTTCGAACCCTGCCAACACACCCGACCCGGCCGCGGCGGCGAACACTGCGCACATCGCATCGAAGCGGCGTTGGCGTTCGGTGCGTGCCATCAACGACACACACATCGCCTCACCATGCACCGCAACACCGGCCTCCCAATCGGCCAGGAACTCGGCATGCGCAAACGCGTCCAACACTTCCTTCAGCTGCGCGCCCGCCACCGCGCCGCCATGCGCGTTCACGAACGCTTTCGCCCCCACGGACGAGATCGTGGCCTCGCGTTCGCGATGGGCCCGTTCGTGATTCAGATGCGCGCCATCCGGATCAGCAGCGGCTTCCCACGCCCGCAACAACACCGAGTAAGTCCTCGAAATCCAGCACCGCCGCCTGGCCCACCAACAGTTCCTCGGCCTCGTCCAAGTGAGGTTCGACACGCGGGTTCGCCGTCACGGCCGCAAGCGCGTGCAACTGTGCAACACCCATCCCCGACGCTGACCGGAAACGGGCCAACAGGTGACCGGCCTTCACGAACCGTGCTGCTTCGGGCAACGACCAGTTGCACGCCGCCATCCCCCACGCCCGCACACCACGATGGCCGTCACGACGATGTGCTCCGACCTCCTCGACCCTTGCGACCAACGTCGCCAATGCCGACTCCACCGCACGACGCTGCCCATCCAGCTCGCGCGCCAACGACTCGAGTTCGGCCGGCGACATCGCCCGCAACTCCTCGACCCCCGGAACATGGAACGAACTCATGTACTCACTCAAACAAAAGGGTGTGACAAGGTAGGGCGGCACCCCGCTCCACTCCGCCCCCCACACCGTCCCCGCCCCGCCACTTGACGCAAACGTCAAGTTAAGGACTGAAGTCCCTAGTGACCTCCTCGGCGAATGCTTACCGTCACATTCCATGACCGCAACACTCACCTCCGACATCGTCGCCCCCAAGCTGGGTTACGGCATCAGCGACTGCGACCAGCACTTCTACGAGTCCCCCGAGTCGGTGACCAAGTACCTCGACCCCGAGTTCCGCAACTCGTTCAAGTGGATGGAGATGGACGGTCGCACTCGTCTGCTGCTGAACAACAAGCTGTACACGCTCATCCCGAACCCGACGTACGACCCCGTGGGCGCCCCGGGCGCGATGGCCGAGTACTTCCGTGGCCACAACCCGGAGGGCAAATCCGTCAAGGAGTTGTGCGGCCCGCTGCAGCCGCTCGAGCAGTCGTTCCGCTACCCCGAGCCGCGCATGAAGGTGCTCGACGCGCAGGGTGTCGAGTTCTGCATCATGCTGCCCACCCAGTGCCTCGGCCTCGAGGAGATGATGTGGGAAGACCCGCAATCCGTCGTCGCCTGCATGCGCTCACTGAACCGCTGGACACACGAAGAGTGGGGCTGGAGCATCGCCAACCGCGTCGTCACCACCG
This sequence comes from uncultured Acidimicrobiaceae bacterium, assembly GCA_903919215.1. Lineage (GTDB taxonomy): Bacteria > Actinomycetota > Acidimicrobiia > Acidimicrobiales > Ilumatobacteraceae > UBA668. Next base: position 5,084 of record CAIXHI010000335.1, on the reverse strand, counting down.
GCATCATCACGCTCATCGACCCCGTGTCGGCCGAGAAGGAGCTCGAGACGCTGATCTCGCAGGGTTGTAAGGCCATCGGCATGCGACCCGGCCCGGTGAAGATCCCCGGCCACAGCTACTCCATCGGCGACAAGATGTACGACCGCTTCTGGGCCCGTTGCGCCGAGGCCGGCATCATCGTCGGTATCCACGCTGCGGACACCTCGTACAGCACGCAGCAGGCGATCTGGGGCGAGACCGGCAAGGTCGGCTGGAAGCAGACCGCACTCGCCGAGATCATGGCCGTGCACACCGAGCGCCCGATCTTCGACACCATGGCTGCACTCATCGCCCACGGCGTGTTCGACCGTCACCCGAAGCTGAAGGTCGCCGTGCTCGAGCTCGGCACCGGCTGGGTGCCTGAGCTGTTCCGCCGCATGCGCATCGCCTACGGCAAGATGCCGCAGCTGTTCGCGCACGACCCAATCCAGAACTTCATCGACCACGTGTGGGTCATGCCGTTCGCCGAGGACGATGTCGCCGAACTGGTGAAGCACCTGCCGATCGAGAACGTGATCTACGGCTCGGACTGGCCGCACCCGGAGGGCCTCGCCGAGCCGCAGGACTACGTGTTCGACCTGCCCACGTTCACCCCCGCCGAACAGAAGCTGATCCTGCGCGACAACCTGCGCAAGATGGTCGGTCTGCCGATCTGATCCGGCGGTGCCTTCTGGGGGAACTCAGACGACGACGAGCACCAAGAGGGTCGCTTCGGTGTTGTGGCTCTCCACATCGAACCGGCCGCTCTGATCAGCGGTGAAGGTGATCTTGGCAGTGGCGCCCTTGGCCGCGTCCTGCTCGAGGTCGTACCCATGCAAGTGGTACGACTCGTCGGCATCCGGGTTGGTCAGCGAGAGCGTGACGTTGGTGCCCTTGGGGACGCTGACCACGCGCGTGCCACCGGACGTCTCGAAGTCGTCGACGCCGACGGTCACCGTGATCTCGGCCGAGCCACCGGTGACGGTGGCCGGCACAGCGGGGGCGTTGGTGGTAGCCGGCTCGTCGGCTGCAGCAGTGTCGTCGGCCGCCGCCTCTGTCGTGGTGGTGGCATCCGACTTCGAGTCGGAGCTGCAACCAACGAGGGTGAGGGTGCTGACGGTGAGGCCGGCCAGGAGGCCGCGGGTGATCGGACGCATCGGTCGAATATACCTTTCGGGGATTGTTGGTGGTTGCCGGACAGTCCGGCAGTTGCCAACGCAAGCTTCAGGTCGTCGCTCGACCCACAGAAGTTCCCCGGCGCCGCAACAGCACCCATGTGAACGGTTGCGTCGATCCCCACGGGGTGGTGTGGCTGATGACCGCCGACTTCACTAGCTCGAAGTGTTCGGCGAATCGTGCAGCGAGTTGATCTGCGGACCAACGCCTGACCGGCAGTCCCGAACACTGCTCGGGGCCAGCGGGGGCGAAGGTGGCGAGGATCAGCGAACCCCCCTCAACCACCCCCTCGCTCGCGGCGGCAACGTAGGCCTCCTGATCGTCGGGCTCGACCAGGAAGTGGAACACGGCCCGGTCGTGCCACACCGCGTAGCCGCGCTGCGGAGTCCACTCGGTGAGATCGGCGACAATCCAGTGCACGTTCGCTTCGGCGACCGGCTCGCTGATGCGCCCGCGTGCCTCGGCGAGTGCCGCTGCCGAGATGTCGAGCACGGTGATGTCCGTGTGCTGACGTGCCAGCAGTTCGTCGACGAGTCGCGATGCGCCGCCACCGATGTCGATGATCGGCCCGTCGAGCGGAGCGCCGGCGTCCGTGATGAACGCCAGCGACTCCGCTGGTAACGGTTGCGTCCAGGAGCGTTCCGTCTCGCTCTTGGCCGCGTAGGTCGCTTCCCACTTCGCACTCACGTGGTCAGTGTGCGCCGTCAGTCACCACTTGCACTGCGGTGTGACACCGAATCGCTTCAGCACCAGCGACGCGGGGCACCCGCGCAGCGTGACGTACAGCCATTGGTTGATGCCCACGGCGGTAGTCAGCAGCAAGAACCACGGGCTGACGACCGCGGCCAGCAGTGCACTGACCAAAGTCATCGTGCCGGCCATGGCGAACAGGATGCGTTCGAGCGGCCAGTGGGTGGGTGTGGTGGACAGGGTGGAGGAGTTAGTGATGACACTCATGTTGGATTCCTTTTCGTGGATCAGTGACTGAAGTTCACGTGGGGCAGGATCTTCTGGAGCCACTTCGGGGCGTACCAGTTCTTGTCGCCGAGCAAGGCCATCGTCGCCGGGACGAGCATCACTCGGACCACGGTGGCGTCGAGCAGGACGGCCATCGCCAACGTCAGACCCAGTTCCGTGGGCGGGATCGGGCCGGTGACACCAAAGGCGATGAACACGATGATCATGATCGCCGCAGCGTTCGTGATCGGGCGGCCAGTGCGGGCAATGCCTTCACCGATTGCCCGACGGGTATCGCCGGTCGCTTGGAAGCGTTCCTTGATCGCGGCCAGCAGGAACAGTTGGTAGTCCATCGACAAACCGAAGAGCAGGGCGAAGAAGAACAGCGGCGCCCAGGCATCGACGAACCCTTGCGACTCGATGCCGATCAGTCCGGCGCCGAAGCCGTGCTGGAACACGAGCGTGGCGAAGCCGAAGGCAGCACCGACCGTGACGAGGTTCATCAGCACCGAGAAGGTGGCGATGACCACGCTGCGGAACACGACCAGCAGCAACAGGAAGGCGACAATCAAGATGATGCCGATCGCGTACGGGGCGCGATCGACCAGGACGTTGGTGAGGTCGTGGCTTTGTCCGGCCGGACCACCCACCAACGCATCGGGAACCGTCGTGTGCAACGCGGAGCGCAGATCATCGACCATCGTGGACGTGGCCGGGTCGTCGATCGCCGTTCCCGGGGTGACCCTGACGACGACGCGACCGCTGGGGGCCGGCTGGGCGACCACTCGGGCATCGACCACGTTCTTCGTGGCCAGCGCGGCATCGACCACCTGCTGCGCGTTCGCCGCGTCGACGGTGACGTAGGCCGGGCCGGCGGCACCGGGACCGTAGGCGGCGACGAGCATGTCGTAGCCATCACGGCTGGTGTGGCCCTTGTCGACGACAGTCGCGCCGGGCATGCCGAGCTTCATCCCGAACGAGGGGATGATCAGCGCCCCGAGCAGCACGAGGCCGATGGTCAGCACCAGACCCGGGCGACGCAGCGACACGCCGGTCCACTTGGCCCAGCGGCCCTCGGCGACGATGTCGGGGTCCTTCTTGTTGCGTGCGACGAGCACCTTGTCGCCCATCGCGACGAGCACGGCTGGCAGCAATGTGAGCGAGGCGAAAGCGACCGCGATGACCGAGATGATCATGCCCAACGCCATCGTCTGGAACACCATGACCGGAACCAGGAACACGGCCGACAACGACAGCACGACGGTCAGCGCCGAGAGGAACACGGCCTTGCCAGACGTGGACATCGCGTTCTCGATCGCCTTGATTGCATCCTTGCCCTCGACGCGTTCCTCGCGGTAGCGGGAGACGATGAACAGGCTGTAGTCGATGCCGACGGCCAGACCGATCATCATCGAGAAGTTCATCGACCACACCGACATCGGTGAGATCCAGCTGAGCATGTGCAGCGAGGCGAACCCCGTAGCGATACCGGCGATCGCCAACAGCAACGGGATACCCGCAGCGAGCGCAGCACCGAAGGCGATGAACAACATGATCAGCGTTGGCAGTCCCGAGAGCAGTTCCGCCTTGTGGAGCGCTGTCTCGTTCATCTTGTTGAAGTCGCTCCACATCGGCCACTCACCGGCGACATCCGCCTGTGCGCCGGCGGGGATCGTCAGCTCGCCGACGAAGTCGCCGAGTTCGCCGGCCGCCTCGGGACGATCCGCCTCGACACCGATCTTCTGCTCGACGGGCACAAGCGCCGTCATCCCGTCCTGCGAGATCATTCCCGCCTCCGGCGGCATCGCCAGCGGATCGACCACGGACAACACCCGCGGCCCCTTCGCCAGCTCGGCGACCAGCGCCTGGAGCCCGGCCGGATCGGCGGCGATCGGTGTCGCCTGGTGATACACAACCACCGGGTTCTCCGCGCCCATCGCCGGGAAATCGTTGCGTAGCTCGGCACGCACCTTCGCCGCAGTCGAACCCTTTGCGTCCCAACCGGCACCGGACAGCGCCTTGGTCAGCGAGATCGCCAACGGTGCCGCGGCGATCGTCACCACGAGCCACACGAGGATGACCGCCTTGCGGTGGCGCGCCATCGACGCAGCCAAACGCGAGAAGAGGGCACGTTCGTCGGGGTCGTGTGACGGTTCGTGCCCGGGGGGCAATGACGCTTCAGTGGCAGTGCTCACGTTGAACGCTCCTCGATGCAGGTGGAAATCCTGAGTTGACAATACCCCCTGGGGTATCTGAGCGCAACCTGCTCAGCTTCACGCAACCTTCACCGAAACTGTCCTCACGGCTTCATCGCCAAGGCCCTTACTGATGTTGCAAGCAAGTACGAGAACGAAGGAGATGAGGAAGATGCGTAAGCTCCACAAGGGATTGCTCATCGGCGGGATCACCATGGCAGTGCTGGTGCCCGCAGGATTCGTGGCTGCCAGCCAGATCGATAACGGCCACGGCAACGGCAACGGCTCGATGAACCACGACGGCACGGGCGTCCAGACGCAGGATCGGATCCAACTCCGAGACGGCACGGGCGTCCAGACCCAGGATCGGATCCAACTCCGAGACGCCACGGGCGTCCAGACGCAGGATCGGATCCAGGCCCGAGACGGCACCGGCACCAACCATGTGGCGAACAGTGCCCCGGCGACGGTCACCGGCAACGGCGCCCTGAACCACACAGGACCGGCTGACGGCACTGGCAACCAGTTCCGCTCCGGCCGATGACCCCCATCACGCCACCCAAGGAACTCCGGCCGAACATGCCGGAGTTCTGGCGCGTCACAATGGAACCATGATGCGTGCGCCACTGGTCCTGGTTGTCGATGACGAAGGTCCGATCCGTGAGGTCGTGCGCCGCTATCTACAGGCTGATGGCATCGATGTCGTCGAGGCCGCCGACGGACCCACCGCCCTCAAGG
>CAIXHI010000334.1 GCA_903919215.1 uncultured Acidimicrobiaceae bacterium | reverse complement strand
GCCTGCACGTCGTCGAGCGACGACGGCGTCGCGAACACGAACGGCCCATCAGCGCCGCCCGGGGGAGCACCCGGCTCCGTGCCGCAGCCGCTGCCGTCGGCGACGCTGCCGTCGGCGATGGTGCCGCAACCGGCAGCGATGCTGCGCACGTCGTGGTCGGCCGACCCATTCACGCTCGGCTCGTACTCGTACCTGCCCGTGGGCGCCACCCCGCAGGCGCGGGTTGATCTGGCCCAGCCCGTGGCCGGCCGGTTGTTCTTCGCCGGTGAGGCACTCGACCCCGATAACCCGGCGACGGTGCACGGCGCGCAAGCGTCGGGTCGTGCCGCGGCCGCGCTGGTGGACGACGAGGCCGATGCCGGCGAGACGATCGTGGTGGTGGGCGCAGGCATCGCCGGCGTCAGCGCGGCTCGTGCGCTTGCCGATGCTGGACATCGGGTGATCGTTGTCGAGGCGCAGGACCGTGTGGGCGGCCGGGTGCACACCGTGCGGCCCGATGGCTGGCCGGTACCGGTGGAGCGTGGCGCCAACTGGGTGCACGACACAAAGGCCAGCGACCTGCCCGCTCGGCTGAAGGCGTTGGGTGTGAAGGCCGTGCCGTTCGCCTACGACGACGTGGTGCTGGGCGCCGACGGCACAGTGGCCGCCGACGGCTATCTGGACGGTGCGTCGAAGGCCGTGGAAGCCGCGGTCGAGTGGGCCGACTCGCAGGACAACGACCTGTCGCTGGCCGCTGCCATCGATGGCTCGGGTGCGGCCGATGGTGTCGACCCGGCCGCACTCGTGCACTTCCTGCGCACCGAGGTGAGCACCGAGTACGGGGCCGATGCCGACCAGCTGTCGGCGTGGTGGGGCACCGACGAGGGCAGCGATGGCGACGACCTGTTGGTGCTCGGCGGCTACGGCACCGTGGTGGATGCACTGGCCGCTGGCCTCGACGTCCGCTTGGGCTGGCCGGTGGCGTCGGTGTCCGTGGCCGACGACGGTGTGGTCGTCACCGGCACCTCGGGTGAAGCGCTGCCGGCCGATCGGGTGATCGTCACCGTCCCACTCGGAGTGTTGAAGGCCGGCACCATCCGCTTCGAACCGGAACTCCCCGAGGCGCACGGTGCCGCGATCGATGCGATGGCGATGGGCCTGCTGGACAAGGTGTGGCTGCGCTGGAACGAGCCGTGGTGGACCGAGAAGGCCGAACAATGGAGTCGTGTCGCCGCGGCCGACGACTCGTTCGTCGAGTGGTACAACCTCGCCGAGTTGGCAGATGCGCCCGTGCTGCTGGGCCTCGTGGGCGGAGTCGAGGCAAGGGCGTGGGCGGGGAAGTCGGACGACGAAGTCCTGGCCGCGGCGCTGGCGTCACTGGAACGCTTCCGCGCTGCTGGGTGGTGAGAGCATGTCGACGATGTCGAACTGGACGGTGACCGAAGCCGACAGCCCTGTGCTCATCCACGTGCCACACGCTGCCACCGTCATACCGCCGGCTGTGCGCGACCAGATCGTGCTGTCCGATGACGAACTGGTGAACGAGCTCGCCCTGATGACCGACCATCACACGGATCTCATCGCGCAGCGGGTTGCCGCCTTGTGCCCGGTCAACCTGTTCGTGAACCGACTCTCGCGGCTGGTTGTCGACCCCGAGCGTTTCCCCGACGAGCGGGAGGTCATGCGACGGGTGGGCATGGGCGCGGTCTACACGAAGACATCGAGCGGTGCACCTCTTCGTCACGGGATCGGCGTGGACGACACGCAGTTGCTGGAGAGCTACTTCTTCCCCTACGCGAAGGCGATCGAGCAGCAGGTCGACCGGGTGCTGGCCACGCACGGTCGGTGCATCATTATCGACCTCCATTCGTTCCCGCAGGATCCGTTGCCCTACGAACTCGACCAGACTGCGCTGCGCCCAGGCGTGTGCT
>CAIXHI010000333.1 GCA_903919215.1 uncultured Acidimicrobiaceae bacterium | reverse complement strand
GTAGACGCCGATGCGGTCGCGATAGCCGGTGCCGGCGCAGAAGTTGCAGCCGACGCCGTGGTAGAAGCTGGCCTTCTCGCTGCCGCCGCTGTGCTGGCGGAACACCGCCAGTTCCTCGGCGCCAGGCGTGTACGGCTCTTTGCACGAGTCGCAGATGCGGCGCAGCAGACGCTGGCCGATCACACCGACCACGGACGATGCGATGAGGAAGGCCTCGATGCCCATGTCGAGGAAGCGGTGCAGGGCGGCCACGCTGTCGGTGCCGTGCAGCGACGACAGCACAAGGTGACCGGTGAGGGCGGACTGCACGGCGATCCGGGCGGTGTCGGCATCGCGGATCTCGCCGACGAGGATGACATCGGGGTCTTGCCGCAGGATGGCCTTGAGGCCGGTGGCGAAGGTGAGGCCCGCTTGATCGTTCGTCTGGATCTGGTTGATACCGGGGAACACGTATTCCACCGGGTCTTCGACGGTGGTGATGTTCTTGCCCGCCGAGTTGACCTCGAGCAGCGAGGCGTACAGGGTGGTGGTCTTGCCGGCGCCGGTGGGGCCTGCGCAGATCACCATGCCGAAGGGCGAGTGGATCATCTTCGAATAGTGCAGGTAGGTCTCGCGCGGGAAGCCCAGCTCGGCGAGGCCGATCATCGAGCGTCCTTTGTCGAGAATACGCATCACGATCTTCTCGCCGAAGACGGTGGCCACGGAGGCGACGCGTACGTCGACCTCCTTGCCGTCGATGACGGTGGAGAACTGACCGTCCTGCGGGCGGCGCTTCTCGACGATGTTCATACCGCTCATGATCTTGAGCCGGCTGATGAGCGCCGCGTGTGCGCCCATGGGCAGTTTGAACGCTTCGACCAAGTGACCGTCGATGCGGAACCGGACGCGCAGTTCCTCGTCCATCGGTTCGATGTGGATGTCGGAGGCGCGGTCGCGCATGGCCTGGCTGACCACGCGGTTGACGAGCTGGATGACGGGGGCCTGATCGTCGAGGTTGACCTCGGCGGCGAGCGAGGCAATGCGCTGCTGTTCGTCCTGTAGGTCGAGCGACTTCACCAAACGGTCGATGTCGGCGTCGGCGCGGTACACGAGATCGATGAACGTACGCACCGTCATCGGGTCGGAGATGTAGAACTTCACCGGGCGGCCGGCGGCGGCCTCGATCGCTTGTCGGCGGGTGGTGGCCGGGTCGCTGCACAGCACCACGAGGGTGGTGCCCTCCTCAGCAACGGCAACGGCGCAGTGTTCACGGACGACGGCTTCGGGCAGCACGCCCTTGATTTCGTCGGCGATGACGATGCCCTTGGTGTCGACGGCCGGTACACCGGTGGTCTGCGAGATCGCGAGCGCCAGTTCGGTGCGGCCGACGCCATGGCCGACGAGCAGCAGATCGGCGAAGGCGAGCAGATCGCCGTTGGCCTTGGCCAGCGCAGCGGCAAAGTTCTCAGCGGTGAGTTGGCCGGATTCGACGAGGGACTGGCCGACACGCATGCATTCGGACGCGGATTCACCTTCGACAGTGGTGTGTTCCTTCGAACCCTTGAAGAGTGCCATTGGTCAGTTCCCGTCCGTCGGTGAGTCGCGCAAGTCGAGCCGTCAGAACGACGACAGGCTCGGCTCCGTCGGCGTGGTCGGGTCGCCCTGCGGCGGCGTGGTGGGAGCGGGGCCGCCCAGCGAGGTGCTGGGCGTCTGCGGGCTGGCTGGGCGCAGCAGTGGGGCCGTGACATCGGCGAGGCTGCTGCTGGTCGGCGCCGCTGCCGCTGGTTCGGTGCTGCTGTCGTTGTTGCCGAACTTGCTGGGGTCGAGTGTGGCCACGGCCCGCTCGAGTTCGTCGAGGCGTTCGAGTTGCACCGTGGCGCTGACGTCCATCTCGTCCTGCAGCAGTGCTTCGATCTCGGCCATGCGCAGGGCGGCGCGGTTCACCTTCTCGTCGGTGTTGGCGACGACACGGTCGAGTTCGATGCGCACGAGCATCACTTCACCGACAGCGGACGACAGTTGGTCCTTGACGGCGTTGATCCCGGCCTCGTCGATGCCGCCGACCTTCTGATTCATGATCTCGAGTTGCAGTTTCGACTCGGCCAACCCGTTCTCGAGTTCGAGCATGCGCTGCGACAAGGCCACAATCGCTTCGTCGAATCCGGCGCCGATGCGGCCGAGGGTGGCTTCGAGCTTGGCGATCTTCGTACCGTTCTGCTCGTTGACGCGGTCTTCCATCGCCAGCATGCGGTCGGTGATCTTGTGCTCGGCGAAGTCGATGCGCTGGGTGAGCATCGCCGAGTGTTCGGTCACCTGACGCTGCACTTCTGGGCCGACGGCCTCCAGCGACGTGCGCACGAAACCGAGGCGTTCCTCGACGGCGGTGGCGAGCGCCTGGTTTCCGTCGTCCATGCGCTGGGTGAGGGCGATCGTGGTGTCGTTGACGTGCTGCACCAAGGCGGACGTCTGCTCGTCGAAGCGGCGAGCCGAGCGCGAGAGGTCGTCGATGCGAGCGTGCGCTCCGGCGCTCTGGGCGTCGACATGTTCGCGAAGTGCGATGAGTTCCCCGGCATCGATCGATCCGGCGAGCGCCGCGCCCATCGGCGAGGCCAACAGCCGTTCCTCGACTTCGTTCATCCGTAGTTGCTGGAACTGGGCGAACTCGGCCAGCCGTCCTTCGAGCGCGGTCTGCAGGGCATGCTGGCTGGCCTCGGAGCGTTGCCCCTGGGCCTCGACCTGCTGGGTCATGGCGGAGATGTACTGCGTGAGCTGCCGCTCGACGACACCGGCGATGGTGGCGGCCAGGACCTCGGTGGTGCTGGGCGGCACACCGGGAGTGGGTGTGGGCGTGTTCATCGCATGTCCCTCTCCATGGTCGGTCGTCCCCGCGACGGGCGTTGGTGCTGTGTCACGTAGTCAGTATCGGGCCGTCTTGCCCAATCCTTGAGAGATTGTCCTGCACTACGGTGGTCGAGTGCAAGGAATCACTCAGGTTCATTGCGGTGGCGTCACCTTCAGAAGATGCGACAATGGCGCCATGACGATGACTCCCGTTGATTTCAGCGCGCTGCGGGTTGACGCCATCCGACTGGCCGACGTCTGTCGCAGCTTCGGCGTGATTGAGTTGTCGGTGTTCGGATCCGTGGCCCGCGGGGAACAGCGTCCCGAAAGTGATATCGACCTCTTGTTCGTGCTGGCGCCTGGAGTTCGTCTTGGCTTCGCTCTGTTCGATTTCGAGCGTGAGCTGGAGGCTGTGCTGGGCAGACCGGTCGATCTGCTCTCGAAAGACACCATCCATCGACTCATTCGCGATGCGATCCTTGCCGAGGCCAAGGTCCTGTATGCGGCGTGAGGTGCTGCTGATCTCCGAGATCATCGATGCGGCGGAGCGAATCATCGATTTGAGCCTCGGAGCCTCGGTCGAGGATCTGGATGCCGATCGCACCCGTCGGGAAGCGCTGCTGTGGAGTTTCACAGTGCTGGGGGAGGCATGTGGCCAACTCGATGACGACGTGCGGTCAGCGCACCAGGGCGTTCCCTGGCAAGCACCTCGTGACCTTCGTAACCGTGTGGTACACGGCTATTGGCAGGTGAGTACCAGCATTCTTCTGGCGACAGCGCAGGATGACATCCCGGGCTTTCTCGAAGCGGTGCGGGTCGTTCAGCGGTCGCTAGGAGACGGTTCGTGACGCTGCAGGTTCATCTGGTCGACGGGACGTACGAGCTGTTCCGCCAACACTTCGGTCAGGTGGCGCGCCACGGCTCCGCTGGCCCGTACGACGCAGCGGTCGGGGTGGTGGGCAGCACGTTGCAGTTGGTCGCCAGCGGGGCCACCCATGTGGGTGTGGCCAGCGATCACGTCATCGAGAGCTTCCGCAACGATCTGTACGCCGGCTACAAGACCAGCGCCGGGATGGACCCGGTGCTGCTGCACCAGATCCCGGTGATGGAGGAAGCGCTCATCGCCTGCGGGTTCACCACCTGGCCGATGGTGCAGTGGGAGGCCGACGACGCCCTGGGGGCGGCCGCTGCGGTCGCCGCTGCCGACGAGCGCGTGGGCCGGGTGCTGATCGTCACCCCGGACAAAGACCTCGGGCAGTGCGTGGTGGGCACCCGGGTGGTGCAGTACGACCGGCGCAAGGACGAGATCCTCGACGAGGCCGCAGTGGTGGCGAAGTTCGGGGTGCCGCCATCGTCGATCGCCGACTACCTGGCGCTGGTGGGCGATGCCGCCGATGGCTTCCCCGGGTTGCCGGGCTGGGGCGCGAAGAGTGCCTCCACGGTGCTCGCCAAGTTCGGCAACATCGACGCGATCCCGCAGTCGGCTGCCGACTGGGGTCTGCCCGGGCTGCGTGGCGCGGAGAAGTTGGCCGCCACGCTGCGCGACCAGATGGCCGACGCGCTGCTGTTCCGCACGATCGCCACCGTGGCGCTCGACGTGCCGGTGGGCGTGGTGGACGACTGGCGTTGGCAGGGCCCCACCGCAGGGTTCGCCGAGGTGGCCGCCCGCCTGGGCGCACCCGACCTCGCCGCCCGCGCCCGCCGCGTCTGGGAAAAAGCAAGCGCCCGCTGAGTGTGGTGCCCGCTGAGTGTGGTGCCCGCTGAGTGTGGTGCCCGCTGAGTGTGGTGCCCGCTGAGTGTGGTGATGGCCAGGTTGCCTGCGGCACACGAGCGGCACCGTTGAAGGCTGCTCCATTCCTGGCCTGACCTGATTCCCGGACGCCCGTCGCACAGGGCCCGACCATCACCACACCCAGCGGGCGCGAAGGAGAACTCTACCGGGCGACAAACGGGCCGCGGCCCGCTACCCTCTGGGGCCACCCGGGAGGGGTGCGAGAGCGGCCGAATCGGCACGCTTGGAAAGCGTGTGAAGGGCAACCTTCCGTGGGTTCGAATCCCACCCCCTCCGCCATGGATCTGCCCTCTGGAGACGCGGCCGATGTCGCCTTCATGCGGCTCGCGATCGAACAGGCGCGTGCCGCCCAGGAGCACGACGATGTGCCGATCGGCGCAGTCGTCGTGCGCGACACGGCCGACGGACCAGTGGTGGTGGCCGCTCGCCACAACGAACGGGAACTGACCGGCGACCCGACGGCGCACGCCGAGGTGTTGGCGCTACGCGACGCCTCGCAGGCCGTGGGCCACTGGCGACTGCTGGACTGCACGCTGTACGTCACGCTCGAGCCGTGTGTGATGTGCGCCGGTGCGCTGGTGAACTCGCGGATCGGCCGGATCGTGTACGGCGCCACCGACCCGAAGGCCGGCGCGGTCGCCAGCCTGTACGAGGTGTGCGCCGATCTGCGTCTCAACCACCGTCCGCCGGTGGAGGCCGGTGTGCTGGCCGACGAGTGTGGCCGCCTGCTGAAGGACTTCTTCGCCGCCCGCCGTGCCTGAGCGCCATGTGGCGACACGGGCCGCGCCCGCTAACCTTCCGCCCCGGAAGGGTGCCCGAGCGGCCAAAGGGACACGCCTCGAAAGCGTGCGAGGTGCAAGCCTCCGTGGGTTCAAATCCCACCCCTTCCGCCAAGATTGCCAAGTTTGAACACCGTCGTCGGGATTGCCCGGCGGCGGTGTTCTTCGTTCTGAGGTGGCGTGAGGGTTGCGGGTCGTCTTGGTGCCACGTCGACTCTTTGGGCTGTCCTCAGGCCCCTCAGGGTCGTCTCCCGTGCCACTCTGGTCGTGGTCGGTGGTGGCGGCGTTGATGCTGCGGAAGGGTGGCTGCAGGTCGGCGTGTCCGATGTCGCCGTGAGCGTCGAGCAGTTGGACGCGACCGCGGTGTTGACCCGCCGTGCGGGTGCTGAGGCGTGCCGCCAGGTCGGCCAACAGGCCCGCCCGGTCGCAGCGGTCGCCCGCGAGTTCGGGGTGTGCTGGTGGACGGTGATGAACGCGGTGACCGAGCACGGCACCCCACTGGTCGACTCGCCGGACCGTGTCGGCACGGTCACCAAGCTGGGTGTCGACGAGACC
>CAIXHI010000332.1 GCA_903919215.1 uncultured Acidimicrobiaceae bacterium | reverse complement strand
GTCCGGAGTGTTGAGGTCGCCGAACCCTTCGATCACCATGCCGCGGGCGCCGATTGCGGCGCGTTCGAACACCGCCGCATCGATACCTGGATAGCACGAGATGAGGGGTACCTCGTCGGCAAGTACCGACACCGGCAAGCCGCGTGGCGGCACGCCGCCACCGTCGATGGTGTTCCCCGATGGCAGCACGCGGCCGACCGGCTCGTACGGGAACGAGTCGAAGGCATCGACCGACGCCGCCGAGCGCTTGCCGACGAACGGCGCAGTGTGCAGCACCCCCTCCATGCACACGAGCACACCGGAGGTGGCCCGCCGCCACGACCGGGCGGTGGCGATGGCGTCGCGCAAGTTCTGCGGACCGTCGGGCTGCGGGTGCGAGTGCACACGCATCGAACCTGTGAACACGACCGGCCCACGACCAGCAGCCGGATCAAGCAGGTGAGTGAGATACGCCGTCAGTTCCATCGTGTCGGTGCCATGCACCACCACGACGCCGGTGGCCCCACGATCGAATGCACTACCGACGTGTGCCGCCACGGCCACCATGTCGTCGACGTTGAGGTTTGAACTCGGCCCCGTTGCGGCGTCCACCACGTCCACGTCGGAGTATCCGTCACCGAGTTCATCGATCAGCTGGCGCAACGAGATGCTCAGCCATTCGCCGCCGTCGAAATGCGACGTGATGGTGCCACCCGTGGCGATGACGACCACGCTCATGCCGGCCACCCTGTAAACACTTCGGCGACGGGCTCGAACGTGTCGACCTGGTCGAGCGGAAGGCTTGGTCGCGCAAGGTGCTGCCACTGCACCGTGTGCAGTTCACAGGTAGCCACACCGGGTGCGCCGACCTCGATGATCTGATCGTCGCGGAACAGGTGAGCGAAGCCGGCGCGGAAGTGGCCGCGCGACTTCACCACCACCACGCTGGCCGTGGTGGGATCGAGGCCCACGTGCAGCAGCGTGTCGTCATCGGCGCACTGCACTGGATGCGCAGACATCGCAATGCGCACGCCGCGTGGGCCACCCACGTGCAAGAGCAGCGCACAGCAGCGACTGGTGTGCCGATGACTTCCTGCGTACATACCTTTGGTGGGAACGAGCTGATCGCTGACGAGTGCGAGCACGGTGGCACGTGCTTCGAACGGTACGGCGAGCGGGCGAGTGCTGTCGCGGTTGAACACGACATCGATCTCTGCGCCGACGCCGGCCTCCCACGCTTGCCCGACGACGGCTGCGTCGCAGTGCAGTCCGATCATCACGTCGTCGACACCGGCCGCTGCCAGCGCGGCCAGCACGAACGTGGAGTTGCCGGGTGCCCCGCCACCGGGGTTGTCGGCGACGTCGGCGAGCAACAGCGGTTCGCGGCGGCCCGCCGAGGCCTCGGCGGCCAGGGCCACAGAGTCGGCGAGCGGGGTCGTGTGCATGCGGTAGCGATCGCGAAAGGACCAGGCGAGTGACGCCAGTTCGTTCACCACGGTGGTGGCCCGCACTGCGTCGTCCGCGGTGACACACACGCACACCCCGGCGTCAGGTGAGTCTCCGAGTGAGAAACCGCCGAAGACACTGACGTTCCACACGTCGCCACCGCACAACCGCTCGGCGGCCTGCCGCAGATCGCCCATCGGCTCGCCCTCGGTGGTGAGCTGCGCGATCTGTGGCAGCACCAGCGGTGTGACCGCTTTGGCGATGACGGGTCGTCGCGGGCCGAGCAGTCGGACCATGTGATCGGCCAACTCCACGAGGCGTTCGGCGATGTCGATGTGTGGGTTGGTGCGGTAGCCCACGAGCACGTCGACCGACGCGCACATCAAGTGCGACACGTTGGCGTGGAAGTCGAGGATGATGCCGATGGGCACGGCGCCGCCCACCTCGGCACGCAGCGCTGCGAGGTACGTGCCGTCGGGATCGAGATCGTCCGTGGTGCGTCCGGCTCCGTGGCCCAGCACGGCGAGTCCGTCGAGCGGCCCGGCGTCGCGGACGGCCTGCACGGCCTCGGCGACGATGGTGCGGAAGTGCTCACCGTCGAGTGGCCCGGTGGCGCCGAACTCCCACGAGGGCAGGTCGACGACCTCTACCCCTGCGGTCTGCAAGCGGGCGACCAGCGGTGCGGCTTCCCATGACGCGGCGAGGCCACCGGGGGTTTGCGATATTTCCAGACCGTGCCCGCGTGTGATCGGGTCGGCGAACGCATTGACCTCGTGGGCGAACCCGACGATGCCGATCCGAGCGCGTGCCGCAGACGTCATGCGCTGGCCGCTCCGGCGAGCAGTTTCATGCCGGAGTCCATCGCCGCCAGGGTCTCGTCGATGTCGTCCTCGGTCATCGGTGTGGAGAGCAACAGCATGCCGTGGGGGATGATCGTCACACCGTGGTTCAGCAGATGCTGGTGCAGTGCATAGATCATCTCTGCCTCCCGACGTCGCAACGGGAGCTCGCGGTAGTTGGAGAATGGGGCGTCGTTGAAGATCATCGCCACCATCGAGGCCACACCGTGTACGCGCCCCGGCAGGCCGTTGTCATGCATCACGCGGCTGATGCCGTCGCGCAGACGCTCGCCGAGACCGGCGAGGCGCACGTAGGCCTCGGGAGTCATCTGCTGCATTGCTGCCAGACCTGCGGCCATCGTCATCGGGTTGGCGTTGTAGGTGCCACCGTGCTCCACACGCAACGGCTTCTTCGTTTGGTCGAAGACCTCCATCACATCGGCGCGACCGCCCGTGGCGCCCACCGGCAGACCACCACCGATGATCTTGCCCAGCGACGTGATGTCGGGGATGACGCCAACCTCGCCCTGTGCGCCGTGGTACCCCATGCGGAACGAGAACACCTCGTCGAACATCAGCAGGATGCCATGGCGCGCGGTGACCTCGCGGATCATCTCGAGGTACTCGCGCGATGCCTGTACGAACCCCATGCGGGAGACGACCGGGTCGACCACCACGACCGCAAGGTCGTCCTTGTTGGCCTCGAGGATGGCTCGCGTCGCGGCGATGTCGTTGAACGGCAGCACGATGGAATCCTGCAAGACACCGCGGGTGATGCCATCGGTGGCAGCCACTGTTGCCGGGTGGTGGGCATCGCCCCAGTCAGTGGGTGACGGAGCGACGCTGACCTCGATCGGGTCGGCGTTGCCGTGATAGGCACCCTCCACCTTGGCCACCTTTGGCCGACCGGTGAACGCCTTCGCCGCGCGTAGACCCATCAACACACCCTCGCTGCCTGAGTTCGAGAAGCGGATCAGGTCGATACCGGGTACGCGATCGGTGAGCAGCTCGGCGAGCTCGATCTCCACGAGCGTCGGTTGTCCGACGGCCAAGAGTCGTTGCGCCTGGTCGGTGATCGCCGCCAGCACGGCCGGGTTCGAGTGCCCGTGGATGAGCGACGACCAGTTGTTGATGTAGTCGATGCGCTCGATGCCCTCGACGTCGGTGACGCGGCAGCCACGACCCGACGCGGCATAGATCGGATACGGCTCCATCATCACACCGACCCGGCTGTTGCCGCCGGGCATCACCTTGCGGCCGCGCTCGAACAACTGCGCGGACAGCGAACTCAAATCCGGGAACATCACGTGCTTCCTTCCTGCTGTGGAGCCGCGAAACGCGCTCGCAGCGACTTCTTGTCAACCTTCTCGAGCGTGACCCGTGGAAACTCGTCGACCACGAACACTTCTCGTGGCACCTTGAACGACGCCAGTTGCTGGGCACACGTGTCGATGATCTGTTGTATGAACGCCTCGTGTCCGGCTGGCGGTTCGCCAAAGGGGATCACGAACGCAACCGGTACCTCGTCGAGCATCCGATCGGGTTTGCCGACCACAGCCGATTCCTTCACGCCGGGCACGGTACCGATGACACGTTCCACCTCGGCTGCTGACACGTTCTCGGCGCCGACTCGCATCATGTCCTTGCCGCGGTTGTCGAATCGGATGTGGCCATCGGCGAACGGCGTCACCAGATCGCCGGTGTCGAACCAGCCCTCGTCATCGAACGCGGCGGCTGTCGCCTCTGGGTTGTCGAGGTACTCGAGGAACAGCGATACGCCGGCGACACCGCGGATCTTCAACCAGCCGCTCTCACCGAACGGCACTGCACAACCGTCGTCGTCGACGACCTTCACGTCGTATCCGGCCACCGGTGTGCCCATGGCGCCGGGACGGGCGGGCATGTCGACCTCGCTGAACATCGTGAGTGTGATGGTCTCGGTCATACCGAACCATCCGAGTGTGCGCAGGCCGAACACATCGCGGATGACGCCGATGTCGCTGGCACCGAGGCCCCAGAAGCGCAACTGGTGCGACTCCGGTCGGGGTTGCTCGATCAACGCCCACAACATGAACGGGATGGACGATGTCCAGGTGCACCCGTTGCGCACGACGGCGTCCCAGTAGCGACTGGCGGAGAACTTGGGTTGGATGACCACGGTGCCGCCCGACCAGAGGGTGCTGAGCATCGAGTAGCTGAGCGCGTTGGTGTGGAACAACGGCAGGAACACGAGCGTCGAGTCATTCGGGCCGAGTTGCAGCAGCGTGGCGCCCGCCTTCGCGCCCCACAGTGCGTTGGCGTGGGTCCAGACCACGCCCTTGGGGCGTGCCGTGGTGCCGCTGGTGTACTGCACGCTGTTGGGTGCCAGCGCGTCGGATGCGTGCACCGCCACGCCCGGCAGCGAGTGGCCCGCGGCCAGCACTGCGTCGAACGATTCCCCGACGCGTGGTGCCGCGGCACCCTGATCGGTGTCGGTGGCGATCGCGAAGCCGAACTCGACACCGCAGTCGGTGACTGCCGACCAGAGCGACGGTTGTGTGACGACACCGACGGCCTGCGAGTTCGAGGCGAAGTAGCCAAGTTCCGATGCAGTGGAACGGGTATTGGTGGTGACCGCTACCGCACCGAGGTGCGAGCACGCGAACCAGGCGATGAGGAACTCGGGGCAGTTGCCGAGGTGGATGAGCACCCGGTCGCCGGAGGTGACACCGCGGGCGCTGAGCGCGGCAGCAAAGGCGTGCACATCGGCACCGAACTCGGCGTACGACCACTGGCGCCGGACCGGCACCTCGCTGTCGAACGGCTCCCACACGATGAAGGGATGATCGCCGCGGGTTGCCACCTGCTGTTCCAGCAGCCAGGGGACGTGACGACCAGTGAATGGGTGCGTCGCCGTGGCGGTGATCGCCGTCGGTGCCACCATAGGGTCCTCCCTGCAGTTCGTTCGCCGGTGTTCGGTGCACAGCCGACGGTCTTGTACAGCGTACAATAGCCGACCATGCCGCTCACCACCGAAGCACTCGCCCAGCCGCCGGTGGCGATCGAACTCGATGTCGACGCCCGCTGGACGATGGCCTATGCGGCTGGTGTGCCTGACGAGCGAGCTGCACTGTATGCCACGGACTCCAGCGACCGACCGGGTGGGGTGCAGGTGCACCCAGTTTTCCCGGTGGCTGCCGAATGGCAGTTGATCATCGCCTCAGCAGCGGCGAACACGGGTCTCTCGGCAGACGAAGCTCGGCGCGGTATCCACATCGGGCACGACGTCATCCTGAGCCGCCCCATCCATGCAGGTGAACGTATCCAACTCACCGTGCGCACAGTTGGCGTCGGACGACGCCGGGCGGGTGCAACCCAGACCGCCGAGTTCACCGCCACCGTACGCGACGAGATCGTGTGGCAGACGCGCATGACGTCGTTGTACCTCGGTGTCGACCTGGTGGGTGAAGCCACCGAACTCGACGCCGCATGGGCCGCACCCATCGACCCGACGTCGGCGACGTCGCCTCTTGCGGTCGAGACCTCATGGGTGCGGCCGATCGACGCCCACGTGTACTCGGAGTGCGCGCGGATCTGGAACCCGATCCACACCGACCTCGTGGCCGCCCGTCGCGCGGGTCTGGCCGCACCCATCCTGCACGGCACCGCCACACTCGCCCGCTCGGTATCGATCGCCACCCGACTCGCTGGTGTGGCCCTCGGCGACGTCCGTCGCGTGTCGTGTTGGTTCAGCGGTCAGGTTCCGCTCGGGTCATCGTTCGACGTGCGCCTGCTGGCATTCGATGAGCACACGCTCTGGTTCGATGCGGTACTGCCCGACGGCACACTTGCGTTGCGCAACGCAGCACTCACATTCGTCTGACGGTGGCTCCGGCCGACGCCGTTTCCTCCAGCACCAGCGGCCGGTTGCCCGACGGTGTGCGATAGGTAAGACCTGAGACCACGTGAGGAAGTCGTGCGCTGCGCATGACCGCGACCACCGCGCCGCCGAACCCTCCGCCGGTCATGCGTGCGCCACCTTCGGGACCGATGAGCGACTGCAGCTCCGCGACGAGCTGATCGATGGGCGGGAGGCTGATCTCGAAGTCCATTCGCATCGACTCGTGCGAGGTGGCCATGAGCGATCCGAGTGCGACGAGGTCGTTGTGGCGCAGGGCGTGCGCGGCGGCAAGGGTGCGCACGTTCTCGGTGATGACGTGTCGTGCCCGTTGGAACGTGAGTGGGTGCAGCGTGCTGCGTGCCGCGTCCAACATCGGCACGGTGGCATCGCGCAGCTTCGTCACTCCGAGTCGCTCCGCCGCGTCCTCGCACTGAGCGCGGCGCTCGTTGTAGGCACCGTCGACCAAGCCACGCGTGACGCCGGAGTGGACGATGAGGATCGAGGTGTCTGCTGGTATCGGAATGGGTGTGCACAACAGCGATCGGCAGTCGATCAAGACCGCATGTCCGGCCACCCCGCAGGCCGACACCAACTGGTCCATGATCCCGCACTTGGTGCCGACGAAGTCGCACTCGCACGACTGTGCGAGGGTGGCGATGGCGGTGGGGTCGAGCTCAAGTCCAGCCATCGCATCGAATGCCGTCGCGACCGCCACCGCCAACGATGCCGAGGACGACAAGCCAGAACCTTGTGGGATGTTGCCGGCGATCACCAGATCGGCGCCTGGTAGTTCGTGACCTGCTGCCCGCATTGCGAACACCACGCCGCGTACGTAGTCCGACCATGGCTGCTCGGGTGACTGAGCGATCGTGCCGTTGGTGGAGAACGAGCTCCGTGCATTGGCGAAGTCGACCGCCGCGACATTGACCTGCTCGTCGCCGCGCCGTCGCGCAGCGACCAGCGTGTGCGCGCTGATCGCGGCTGGCAGCACGAAACCGTCGTTGTAGTCCGTGTGCTCGCCGATCAGGTTCACCCGGCCGGGTGCGCTGGCGACGAGGTCCGGCGCGCCGCCGAACACCGCGTCGAAGCTGGCTGTCACACGGGGGAGCAGCTCGCTCATGCCTGCGTCCGAAAGTGAACGGTGCTGGTGTCGCGCAGCCGTTCCGCAGCCTGTTCCGGAGTCAGGTCGCGCTGCGGCTCGGCCAACATCTCGTACCCGACCATGAACTTGCGGACCGAGGCGGAGCGCAACAGCGGTGGGTAGAAGTGGGCGTGCAGCAGCCAGTGCTCGTCATCCTGCTGACCGAACGGTGCTCCGTGCCACCCCATCGAGTACGGGAATGAGCAACTGAACAGATTGTCGTAGCGGGTGGTGAGCGCCTTCAGCACCATCGCCAACTCGCGACGCTGATCGGTCGTGAGATCGGGCAGTCGACGGACGGGGAAGCGGGGGAGGAGCAGCGTCTCGAATGGCCAGGCGGCCCAGTACGGCACGATGGCGAGCCAGTGCTCGGTCTGCACGACCGCCCGCGGGCCGTCAGCTTCTCGATTCACGAGTGCCTCCAGCAACGGTGTGCCGTGAGTCGCGAGCCACGCAGCCTGTGTGGCGTCCTCGGTGGCGAGCGCGTCGGGTACGTATGAAGTCGCCCACACCTGACCGTGCGGGTGTGGGTTCGAGCAGCCCATCGCCGCGCCCTTGTTCTCGAACACCTGCACGTTGACGTAACGCCGCCCGAGTTCAGCCGAGTGGTGGCACCAGCTGTCGACCACGCCGCTGATCTGGTCGAGTTCCAGTTCGGGCAGGGTCTTGGAGTGATCGGGTGAGAAGCAGATCACCAGTGCCTCACCCTGTGCGCCGGCGGCGCGTAACAGGTCATCGGTCTCGGGCGGCGCCGGAGCGTCGGGCGTCAGCGCGGCGAAGTCGTTGGCGAACACGTGGGTGCCGCGATAGTCCGGGTTGGTCTCGCCGGTGACGCGTGCGTTCCCCGGGCACAGATAGCAGTCCGCGTCGTGCGCCGGCCGAGGCGAGGTGTTGGGAGGATCCTCGTGTCCGTGCCACGGGCGGTGCGCTCGCTGCGGCGAGACGAGCAGCCACTCGTCCGCAAGCGGGTTGTATCGCCGGTGCGGGTGCCCGGTGGGATCGAACGTCAACGTGCCTGCCTTCGCCTCAGTTGCTCGTGGCGACACTAGGCGGGGTGACACGAGGCGGGTCGACCCGAACTGCCGTGTTCATCCAATCGACTCAGCTGGTGGGTGTGAGGCAGTCGAGTACGGCGTTGGTGAACGCGGTCTTTCCGTCCGCACTCGGTTCCTTGCCCGCCATCACAAGGCTCAGGTCTCCAGCTGACAGCGAGGTGAACAGGGCATCGGCCGCGCAGCCGGCGACCTCTTCGGACACGCCGCCAGACTCGACGATCTGCTTCACCAGCTCGTCGCGGGTCGGGGCCTTGGAGGAGCTGTCGCTGCCTCCACATGCCGTGAGCGCGAGACCGATGGTGAACAACACTGCAATGCGACGCCGGACCATTGGATGACCTCCGTGTGTATCCACGAACCGGAGTGGCCCGCTCCTGGCGACCGTAGGACCGAAGGGCCCTGCCGCCTAGGGCCATCCGGCCCTTCATCATTTCTCTGCGGCGGTGGTGCACCACTCAGAGTGACAAGATGTGCC
>CAIXHI010000331.1 GCA_903919215.1 uncultured Acidimicrobiaceae bacterium | reverse complement strand
GGTCTCGTCGACACCCAGCTTGGTGACCGTGCCGACACGGTCCGGCGAGTCGACCAGTGGGGTGCCGTGCTCGGTCACCGCGTTCATCACCGTCCACCAGCACACCCCGAACTCGCGGGCGACCGCTGCGACCGGGCGGGCTTGTTGGCCGACCTGGCGGCACGCCTCAGCACCCGCACGGCGGGTCAACACCGCGGTCGCGTCCAACTGCTCGACATTCTCGGTCCACGTCTTGGTCGCGCACAGCGCCTCGCGGCAACGCCACCGCCGACACCAGACCTCCAACCGCACGGCCCGCCCGAAACACGAAAGATCACGCACCGAGCGCGTCGTGCGGTCGTGCGGCTGGGCACGCACGCCACACCCCGGGCACCACCCGACTGTCTCGGTCGTCTCGACCTTGACGACCAGCTCGTTGTCGCCCTCGCGTACTTCGAGCACGTTCATGCCAGGCAAGCCCAACAACATCTTCACCATCGCGATACCGTCGTCCACGCCAGGGGTTCCTTCCGATTGCAGTCCTCGAGAAACCGCAACCCTGATCGAACCCCTGGCACCAAACGCGGATCACCCCATCCCCACCGCTACGCGCGGAGCCACCAAACGCGGATCACCCCATCCCCACCGCTACGCGCGGAGCCGCCATAGTTCTGACAATAGCAAAATTTCTATGTAACAGATAGAGCTCTGCCGGACATATGCGAGACAGAAGCGTGCACTTAGTAGAGTCAAGTTCCTCAACATCGGCCACAAAGGAGCCGGCTGAGCTACATGAAACGGCGGGTATGAGAGGGACCCGATAGGTGGTCCAGGTGTTATGCGGCTTGGGGTTGGTTGGTGGTGGTCCACTTGGCGGCGAACTCGCTGGGGGTGAGGTCGCCGTGGGCGGTATGGGGCCGCTTCCAGTTGTAGTCGATCCGCCAGTCCTCGATGATCACCCGAGCTTCGAGCAGGCTGTCGAACTGCCAGCCGTTGAGCAACTCGTCGCGGAACTTACCGTTGAACGACTCGATCCACGCGTTCTGCCATCGTGAGCCGGGATCGATGAACACGCTGCCGGTTCCTGTGAACCGGCACCAGTCCGCGATCGCATGGCTGGCGAGCTCGGGCCCGTTGTCCATGCGCACGTAGACCGGTGGCCCACCGCGTTCGGCGGCGAGACGATCGAGCACAGCGACAACCCGGTCGGCGTCGATCGTGCGGTCAACTTCGATCGCCAAACATTCGCGGGTGAACTCGTCGATGATGTTGAGCATCTTGATCGTGCGGCCATCCGCGAGGGTGTCGAACTGGAAGTCGAGCGCCCAGAGCACGTTCGGTCGGATCGGGCACATCGCCCCGACATGCACACCAACGCCCGACAGGCGCTTCTTGCGCCGCTTCTGAGGGACACGCAGCCCTTCTTCGCGCCACAGCCTGCGGACACGCTTGTCGTTCACCTCGCGGGCGATGGTCGTGGGATGACGGCCCACACGACGGCCGATCACCGCCCACGCCGTCAGCGGATCCTCGATCAGCGCGACACTGATCTCCTCGCGTTCGTACAACGACAACGGCAAGCCTGGCATCCTGGTATCTCCAACGGTCGGTGGTGGTTACAAGCACCGGTCATCATGACCGGAACCGTGCACCGACCGTTGGAACCGGCCGACCCCGAACCGTTCACGCAGCATCGTGACGGCGCTGCGTTTGCGGTTCGGGGTTAGAAGTTTCCCTCCGACAACTCCTTGAGCATGTCGATGTCCAACGCCTGGTTGGCAACCAGCTTCTTCAACCGGGCGTTCTCGGCTTCGAGTTCCTTCAACCGTTTCGCATCCGATGATTTCATGCCGCCGTACTGGGCGAGCCAGCGATGCCACGTCGACTCGGCCACCTCCAGGTGGCGGCACACCTCGGCGAGGTCCTTGCCCGCGGCCAGCTGCTTGTGGCCCTCAGCGAGCTTGCGGATGATCTGATCCGGCGTGTGCCGCCGGCGCTTCTTGGCTGTCATGGTGCTGTGATTCTTCCTGCCCTCACGGGCATCAGAGTCGCACAACACCTGGACCACTACGAGGGTCTCAGCTCAGGTAACTCCAAGATGTGACAATCGGAGGCACTAGCTTGACGGTCGGTTGTTGAACCACTACTGTCCGGGGAGACAGTTCAACCTACGACGGAAAAGAGCGGGACATTGATTTGAAAGCAACTGGCGTGCACAGCATTGCTGCTCGCAAGGGACCGAGGAGCGAGCGCAACACCGGAGATACCTCGCACCTTCGCATTGTCATCGCAAGGAGTAGAGGTATGAGACGCGCTCAATGGATCAGTCTGCTGGCTATCGTTCCCGTCGGCGCAGGCATCAGTATCGCGGCAGCTTGGGCCGATGGTTCTAGCCCGGCACAGCCGCCGACGACCGTCGTCACGAGGGCTGCCGATGGGGCGACCTTGCACGTTGGAGACGTCGTAGGGCAACTCCGAATCACCGGTAAGACGTCTGACGGCCACTCGATTTGTGAGGCTACCCGCGAGGGTACAGAAGTGATGACGAGTGGCGATATGGAGGTCTCGGTCCAGATCAACGACGATTGCACGGTAACGGTTTCCTCCATTGGCCCGGCTAAGCCAGACACCAGCGAAGCGCCCGGCGGCGTCACGATCAGCACGGAAGTTGGTGGAAAATGATGCGCTCACTGAAGCGATTGCGCACCTGGCTCCTTGCCATCACGATCGGCCTGGGCATGGTAGTGGTCCCTGGTGTCGCTGTTCATGCGGACACGACGTGCTATGGCCACGGAACTGCCAAGACTACTAATCTGGTTGGTAGCTTTACCAGCGCTGAAGTGCGCAACACGACGAACTGGACTTACTCCTGCAACTACGGAACCATACTTTCTAATCCGTCGGTGTCTCAGACTGTCTACTATAACGGAATGTTTGATTGCACCACTGGCGGATCTCTCTCTGGCTATCCGTACTATTCTTGGGCATCCAGCTACCTCTACGGGTACACCGGCGGGGATTTTACCGCATTCAATTCATGCCTTCCCACCCAAAACTACAACTTCCACTTGTACAACTATGTGTACTCATCGAACACAAGCTTCGGCGCATACCTGAGACACTGCTGGCACACCGGAACGATCATCTCTGGAAATAGTGTCAAATGTGGTGCGTAGCAATGCTGCTGCACCCCGAGCGGGGCTGTCGAGCGAGAGCGCGCTGTCACGCTCAACCATTGCTTAATAGATCGACCATAGGAGCACTGTGAAGGCCTTGAGACTTACCTCGGCTGTAGCTCTGTGTCTCGTGGCACTGCTGGCCGCGGTCATGTTTGTTACAATCGCCATATCGAAGGTAGCAGACCTGAAAGTGGTGACCGTGGTAATGTTGCTCGCCCTCGGCGGAGTGGCGACGACTTGCTTTCTCAGCGCGCGAGCCCTGATTAGGTCTAGCTACACCAGAGATCACAGCTCTCACTGAGGGTACTTTGTGCAGGAGAGCGGCCGAAAGGCCGCTCTCCTGCACGGCACTGTTCCACCGGTGACCAGCGGTGCCAGTCATGACAACTGGTGCTGTCACAACAGTCTCACCGGCGGAGAGTTCTATCTTGGCGCACGCGCCGTTGTCCGTGCACGAGCGTGAGGCAGGGCCAGGGCCTCTGCTCATCGGAGGTATGAAGACGAAGAATGCAACGAAGATGCGGAGTCAGTCGTCGCCATAAATGTCATGAATTACCGGCTCTACGCGTGAGCGTGGGGACGGCTGGTTCTGAGGATGGGTGGGGTGGGCTTGTTCGGCCAGGTTGGTTTGCCGGCGCGGAGTAGGACGCGGAGCCGGTAGTGCTCGAAGTTCTCGAACCC
>CAIXHI010000330.1 GCA_903919215.1 uncultured Acidimicrobiaceae bacterium | reverse complement strand
GCAGCTCGCGCCCGCTGAGCCGCTTCTGCCGCCGCTCGCGGCACAATGGCACGATGCCCACGGAGGGAACGACACGATGAAGGTCCTGCTGCGCAACCCCAAACGCGAACTCGTCATCGACGGGAAGCGCTCGGTGAACGCGTTACTGGCGCAACTCGACCTGCCACGCGAGTCGCACCTCGTCATCCGCAATGGCACGCTCGTGCCGGGTGACGCAGATCTGACTGACGACGACGTCGTCGAGATCCGACCTGTGATCTCAGGCGGCGCCTGATGGTCGCCGTCGGCTCGAAGTGCCGTACGTGCAAGGCCCCAGCGATCATCGACCTCCCGCGTCACAACGCCCACTTCTGTGCCGAGCACTTCCTGGAACTCTGTCGTCGCCAGGTGGTGAAGGCGATCGAGAAGTTCGACATGCTCAGCAAGGACGACCGGGTGCTCGTCGCGGTCTCGGGCGGCAAGGACAGCCTCGCAGTCTGGGACATGCTGATCGAGTTGGGCTACCAAGCTGATGGCCTGTACCTCGGCCTCGGGATCGGCGACTACAGCGACACGTCCGCCGTGTACGCCCGCAACTTCGCGACCGAACGGGGGTTGCACCTCATCGAGGTGTCGCTGCGTGGCGAGTACGGCTACGACGTACCCACTGCGGCCAGGGCCACCAAGCGCGTGCCCTGCAGCGCATGCGGTATCAGTAAGCGGCACCTGTTCGACAGTGAGGCGCTGAAGGGCGGCTACACGGTGTTGGTCACTGGCCACAACCTCGACGACGAGGCCGCGGTGTTGTTCGGGAACACGCTGCGCTGGGACGTCGAGTACTTGGCCCGTCAGGCACCGGTACTTCCTGCCCGCAACGGCTTCCCCAAGAAGGTCAAGCCACTCGTCCGTCTCACCGAACGCGAGATGGCGGCCTGGTGCATCGTGCGCGGTATCGACTACCTCGTCGAGGAATGTCCGATGGCAGTCGGCAACAAGCACCTTGCCTACAAAGCGGCGCTGAACGAGATCGAACGGCAGTCGCCCGGCAGCAAGGCCGCGTTCTACTTGAACTTCCTCGACAACATGGCGCCATTGCTCACCGGCATCACCGCCGCAGCCACCGACACCCTTCAGCAATGCAACTCATGCGGTGCGCCCACGACGGGCGACATGTGTGCATTCTGCCGCTTGGCGGAAAAGGCTGGCGCACACGAACCCGTACCGGTGGAACTGGTAATCGGAAAAGGACGCAAACGATGAATCGACCGTTCGCATACGGCGACAAGGTGCTGCTGCTCGACAACAAGCAGCGTCGCTACCTGATCACGCTCACGGAAGGCGCTGAGTTCCACACCCACACCGGGTTGGTCCCGCACGCAGACATGGCCGATCGGCCCGAGGGCACTGTCTTCAAGAGCACGAAGAACGCGTCGTACACCGCGCTGCGGCCGACGTTGGAAGACTTCGTGCTGGAGATGCCTCGCGGCGCACAGGTGATCTACCCGAAGGATCTGGCCCCGATCTGCATGCTGGCCGACATTGGGCCCGGCGTGCGCGTGTTCGAGAGTGGCCTCGGGTCGGGTGCGCTCAGCATGACGATGCTGCGCTACGGCGCCGAGATCGTCGGCTACGAGATCCGTGAGGATTTCCTCAACCGGGCGAAGGCCAACGTGCGCACGTTCCTCGGTGAGGGCGTCATGG
Source organism: uncultured Acidimicrobiaceae bacterium (assembly GCA_903919215.1). Lineage (GTDB taxonomy): Bacteria > Actinomycetota > Acidimicrobiia > Acidimicrobiales > Ilumatobacteraceae > UBA668. The sequence goes on along the minus strand of CAIXHI010000330.1, from coordinate 3,507 downwards.
ACCGTTACGACGCCCGGCTGGCCGACGCATACGCCGGTATCGCCGAACGCGATCTCGACCGTGTGGTGCTCGACCTTCCCGAACCATGGCAGGTCGTACCGCATGCAATGGAGGCACTGCGGCCCGGCGGCATCCTGCTGGCTTACACGCCTTCGATCACCCAGGCCGTGCAGACCCGCGAAGCCATGGCGACCCGCGCCTGGAGTGGCACGCGCACGCTGGAAGTGCTGCACCGCGGTTGGTACATCGAGGGTCAGGCCGTGCGGCCCGACCACCGCATGGTGGCGCACACGGCGTTCCTCACTGTCGGCCGCTTCCTCGGCTGAGTCGGCCCCAGACGCGATGAAGGCGGCCCATCGGGCCGCCTTCACGGAAGTTCTTCAACCTGTCAGAACTAGGGCTCGATGAAGATGCACTCGCCGGGGCATTCCTCGGCGCTCTCGATGACCGCGTCGAGGCGGTTGTCGGGGATGTCGGCCATGCCGTCGGCTCCCTGAGCGTTGCCCTTGGCGGTGGCGAACACCGTGTCGCCCTGCTTGACGTAGGCGAGACCATCGTCGAGCAGTGTGAAGACGTCGGGCGCGATCTCTTCGCAAAGGCCATCGCCGGTGCACAGGTCCTGGTCGATCCACACCTTCATGTTGCTTGTCTCCTGATTCCGAGGTTTAGACAGGGGTGATCATACATGTCGCCCTGCGCTGAGCGAAGTTTCGCACATCGCTGCGCGCGAACTCAGTCGCTCGATCGCGGTGTTAGGTTCCAGCCATGAGCGACGCAGACGCCCACGACCCTGCCGAGTCGGTCGATGCCCTCGCGATATTTCGCGCACAGGCGTCCGCGCTGGAGGAAGAGATCGCCCAGTTGCGACGCAAGTTGGTCGACGCGCCCAAGCGCCAGCGAGCGCTCGAGGAGCGGCTGCTGGAGAACAAGGGGCAACTTGCGCAGGTGACGTCTCAGAACGAGAAGCTCAGCTACACGCTGCGTGAAGCGCGCGAACACATCGCTGCGCTGCGCGAAGAGGTCGAGAAACTCACGCAACCGCCGTCCGCATACGGCGTTGTGGTGGGCAAGAACGACGACGGCACGGTGGATGTGCTGACCAGCGGTCGCAAGATGCGTGTCGGCCTGCATCCCGACATCGACCACGAGTCGCTCGCACGAGGCGCAGAGGTCGCGCTGAACGAGAGCTTCAACGTGGTGATGTCACGCCATCCGGAGGTCACCGGAGAGGTCGTCACGATCAAGGAACTCCTCGACGACGGCGTGCGGGCCCTGGTCGTGGGCAGGGCCGATGAAGAACGGGTCTGCGAGTTGGCCGACAGTTTGCGCGGCACGCACCTGCGGAGCGGCGACACACTGCGTCTCGACACCCGGAGCAACCTGCTCCTCGAAAAGTTGCCGCGGCCCGAGGTGGAGGATCTCCTGCTCGAAGAGGTGCCCGACATCTCCTATGCGGACATCGGCGGTCTCGATCTGCAGATCGAGCAGATTGCAGATGCCGTCGAGCTGCCGTTCCTCTACAGCGAACTGTTCGCCGAGCACCGCTTGCCGGCACCGAAGGGAATCCTGCTGTACGGCCCTCCTGGCTGCGGCAAGACGCTCATCGCCAAGGCGGTGGCGAACTCGCTGGCGAAGAAGGTGGCCGAGAAGACGGGCGGCGACAAGGGGCGCAGTTACTTCATCAACATCAAGGGTCCGGAGCTGCTCAACAAGTACGTCGGCGAGACCGAGCGGCAGATTCGCTTGGTCTTCCAGCGTGCTCGCGAAAAGAGTGAGGAGGGTTGGCCGGTCATCGTCTTCTTCGATGAGATGGACTCGATGTTCCGTACCCGTGGCTCCGGCATCAGCAGCGATATGGAGAGCACCATCGTGCCCCAACTGCTGGCCGAGATCGACGGTGTTGAAGGTCTCCGCAACGTCATCGTCATCGGTGCCACAAACCGCGAAGACCTGATCGACCCCGCCATCCTGCGACCTGGCCGGTTGGATGTGAAGATCCGGATCGACCGCCCGAATCAGGCGGCAGCCGCGCAGATCTTCGCTCAGTACCTCACCGACGAGATCCCGATTGCGCCAGGCGCCGACATCTCCCGAATGATCGACGCGACGGTGGCCGAGATGTATCGCGACGATGTGTCCAACCAGTTCCTCGAGGTCACGTACCAGAACGGCGACAAGGAGATCCTGTATTACAAGGACTTCGCCTCCGGAGCCATGATCGAGAACGTTGTCCGCCGTGCCAAGAAGTTGGCGATCAAGCGAGTCATCGCCGGTGGCCAGCGTGGTGTGTGCCTCGACGACCTGCTCGACAGCGTCAAGCAGGAGTACAAGGAACACGAAGACCTGCCGAACACCACCAACCCCGACGACTGGGCGAAGATCAGCGGGAAGAAGGGTGAGCGGATCGTCTTCATCCGCACGCTGGTGAAGAGCCGGGAGGCTGTCAGCGCGATGGGCGGTCGGGCGATCGAACGCGTCGCCACCGGTCAGTACCTGTAGTCAGCGTCGTTCCCGCGACGCCGGCTGGTAGTTGGTACCGGCGGTGACGTCGACCCGTTGCAAGAGCGTCACGCACGGTGGCTCGAACAACTCCGCGAAGCGCAGGCTCGCCGCCTCGCCCAGCAGTTCCCACGGCAGGGTGGTGAGGCGGTCGGTGTCGTCCTCGAGACGTTGTCGCAGCGCGATTCCATCGGAAGTCACTTGTCCGTCGACCACCAGACCCTTCTCCGCGAGCGACGCCCAACCCTGCAGCAGATCGTCGGGGGTGGTGCCCCGCGACTTGGCCAGCCAATCGGGCTCGTACCCCAGCCACGCGTTGTGCAGGATCGAGGCTTCAGGGTGCGTGAGACCTGCGGCGACGACGAGTGCCCAGTGCGTGTCGCCACGCCATTCGCGCAGGCAGTTCACCGCGTGCCAGCCCGACAACAGCGCGTCGGTGGGGCGCGGCATCGCCAGATGCGCGCCGAAGAACACTCGGCCGACGCGGGGGAGTTGCTGCACGATCGGCCAGAGAAGTTCGCCGTACTCGGCGAGCGGGTCGATGATCTCGGGCGTGTACGTGCGCAGTCCCTCGGCCACCGCAGCGTCACGAGCGTCCCATACCTCCCGGAAGCGCTCGGGGGTGCCGAGCAGACCGAACGCACCCTCGATGCCCGCCCGGCTGATCGACCCAAATGCGGCAACCACCGCGTCCGGGCCGGCTCCGGCGAGCGGTGCGCAGCGGGAGGCGATGTAACCGAGTGGCCCGGCAAATCCGTCGGGGAGGCCCAGGAGTCGGTAGCGCTCGACCGCACCAGGATCCCAGAAGATCCAGCCGATCGTCGTCTGCACGCTGCGTGCGTTGCGCCGGGTGATCTCCAACCAGTTGGTCATGTCACGAGTCTGCCCCACCCGCCCCATCCCATACCGCGTTTGAAGCCTCACCCGCACTACGTGCGGTTTCGGCTTCAAACGGGGCGGCGGGTCGGTGGAGTTAGGGTGCGGGCATGGCGATACCGAAGGTCTGCG
>CAIXHI010000329.1 GCA_903919215.1 uncultured Acidimicrobiaceae bacterium | reverse complement strand
TGGGTCGTGTTCCTGCCACCTTTGTTGCTCGTCGGTCTTGCCGCGAGCGGGGAGGCCATCCGCCTCCTGCCCAACCTGTTGTGAACCCTGAGGAGTCCCCGATGAACACCGACCTGCAGAACGCGTCCTGGATGCCCCGTACGGGTGACCACACACCTGCCGAGATCTGCCTCGGCGTGTTCTCCGATGCGGCGGTGGTGCAGGTCGTCACTGGCGGCGCGATGGATGTCGGTGCGGAGGTGTCTGCGCTGCATCTCGCCACGGTCACCGTCAGCACTCAGCGGATCAGTGCGATCGACGGCGAGTTCGAATGGTCATGGCTTGTCGAGGAGTTGGTCGGTGTCGTGCACAGCGCACATGGCGCGTGGACGGTGTTCGAAGTGCCGGGAATCTCCGACTTCGGTGTGACCTTGCCCGATGACCGTGTGGACGAGTTCCGCCACCTGATCGACAACCTGCCTGGTGTGCGCGTGCGCCATCAGGACGGCCGCGTCGATGGTGCCGCACCGATGCTGCCCGAGTTGGCGCCACCGCCCTTGGCCCCGCTGCCCGCACCCTTCGCGTCCGCTCCCTTCGTGTCGGCTCCGGAACCGACGATCGTGCACCCCGTTGCGCAGCCGATCGTGCAGTCGGCGCCGCCCGCTGCGTTGAACGCACTGGCGGGTCTGCACGCGCGCAACATCTCCGCCTGGTTCGGCACGCACAACGTGCTCGACCGTGTGTCGCTCGACATGCCGGCCGGCAAGGTGACTGCGCTGATCGGTCCGTCGGGCTGTGGCAAGTCGACGTTCCTGCGCATCCTCAACCGCATGCACGAAATGATCCCGTCGGCCTCGATGGCTGGGCACGTGCTGCTCGACGGGCACGACATCTACGACCCCGAGCGCAAACTCACCGATGCCCGCCGCGAGATCGGGATGGTGTTCCAGAAGCCGAACCCGTTCCCGGCGATGTCGATCTACGACAACGTGCTTGCCAGCTTCCGCCTCACGGGTGTGAAGGCCAGCCAGTCGGTGAAAGACGAAACCGTGGAGTCGTGTCTCACCAAGGGCGGGCTGTGGAACGAGGTCAAGGATCGGCTGCGTCAGCCCGGTGGCGGTCTGTCCGGCGGCCAGCAGCAGCGTCTGTGCATCGCACGCGCGTTGGCGATCAAGCCGCGCGTGTTGTTGATGGACGAACCGTGCTCTGCGCTCGACCCCACGTCCACGCGACGCATCGAAGAAACGATCATCGACCTGGCCGCGGAGGTGACGATCGTGATCGTCACACACAACATGCAACAGGCTGCGCGCGTGAGCGATCAGTGTGCGTTCTTCCTTGCAGAACAAGGCACTCCCGGTGTGATCGTGGAGCATGGCCCCACCGACGCGATGTTTGCGTCGCCACAGGATCCGCGAACGCTCGACTACGTCAACGGGCGTTTCGGGTGACCTGAACTCGGCCACTTGATGAATGCCCCCAAGGTATGTGCAGCGTTCATCTGAGGGTCAGATTGTCGTCAAGTTGGGCTGTCAGAGTGACGCTCGCTCGGGTCGGAATCCCCGGGCATCCGTCACCCGAAGGGAACCAACAACACAATGTCGACTTCTTCCACCACAAAGCGAGTGGGCCTCGGCCTGATCGCCGCCACGCTGGCCGCCGGCCTCACCATGGGCTCCGGTATCTCCTCGGTCAAGGCCGACCCGACCCAGCTCGACGCGTACGTCGGCATGGGTTCGGACACCACCCAGGACGTCATCAACGCGATGTCCGGTTTCAACTACGGCCTGGACTACAACGCGATCAACTCGGGTTCGGCCACCGGCTACAAGCACATCATCTCGTTCGACGCCACCCCGCCGCAGACCGCTGGTGACAACTGCATCACGCCCGTGCTGAACGGCCCGACCTTCACCCGCCCCAACGGCTCGGGCGGCGGACGCAAGGCCCTGTACAACGCGACGTCGGGCGTCGGCGCCGGCTGGACCGGTACGACGTTCACACTCGACAACAGCACTGTGCTGCCCACCTGCGCCACGCTGGTGAACATCTCGGGTGCGGTGAACTTCGCCCGTTCGTCGTCGTTGGGGGCCACAGGTGGCACCGACGAGGTGTATGTGCCGTTCGGCCGTGACGCCGTGACCTTCATTTCCTACCGTCCCGGTGGCGGCACGGCGCTCGCCACGCTGACCCGTAAGAACCTGATCGACGTCTACTCCAGCGCCACCAAGGTCACTGTGGTCGACCCGGATGGCACCGGCACCGTCACCATCGTCCCCTGCGGCGTGCAGACGTCGTCCGGCACGATGACGTTCTTCCGCAGTGCCACGCTGAGCGACTCGACCAAGGAGCCGCTGGCCGTGGCCACATGCACCCCGACCGACGCGTCCCGTCTGCAGGAAAGCAAGGGCGATCAGCTGAAGATCAAGGGCGACGCCCTGTACGCCGCTGGTACCTACCTCAACGACACCCAACTCGTCGTGATCGCCCCGATGGCGGCCTCGGCCTACATCGCCCAGGCCAACAGCGTCTCCAACCCGAACGGCTATTCCAGCGTCACCCTCGGTGGCATCAGCGACGATGGCACCACCGGCACCGGCGGCGCAAACCTCGGCTCGCCCACCACTGGCGCTGCCCCGAACTTGGCCCCGAACCTGACGTTCTACGCCAGCAGCTCGCTCGGCCGTGACGTGTACAACGTGTTCAAGCGCTCGTCGATCATCAACACCGGCACGGGTGCGACGCTGACCAACGGCCTCGTCGCCCTGTTCCTCGACACCAACGTCGCTGCCAACGGCACCGCGGGCGCCCCGGACAACACCTCGGCCAACAACTCCTCGAAGCTGTGCCAGAACAGCGCAGTGATCGAGAAGTTCGGCTTCGGTCAGCTCAGCACCTGCGGCGATTACAGCACGGCCAGGGCATGGGGCAGCGACGCTGCGTCGGCCTGAGCCTGAAGCAATCCTCCCTCTTCTTCTCCCACTTCTGAACACACCTTCGAAAGGTATTCACACATGATTCGCAAGACCATCAGCTGCCTCGCAGCGCTCGGTGCAGCAGTGGCCGGCTTCGCCGTCCTCGGCACACCCAGCATTGCGTCCGCGGTCGCCGCCCAGGGTGCTGCCACCCTGTCGGTGTCCAGCGGTACGGGCTCCACCAACTTCAACATCAGCCTCCCCGCTGGCGCAGCCTGCTCGGGTTCCGGCTCGAGCAACTACCGCTGGGATTCGTACTTCGTCGCGGCCGCCACCGATGCCTCGACGTTGACGTTCAACGCCGGCACCATCGGCAACGCCCCCGTCGGCAGCTACGCCAGCCAGCTCACGGATATCTCCGGCAACGTGCTCGGCACCAAGAACCCGTCGGCTTCACCGGTGGGCCTCATCTCGGGTATCACGCAGGTGAACCTGTCGAGCCTCGCCGGCGCCCCCGTGGGTGCCTACAAGCTCGGCATCTTCTGCGCCAACCTGGGCTCGAGCGGCGCCCTTGACGCCGGTCACTTCTGGGAGACCAAGCTCACCATCACCAACGCCAGCACGCTGGCGTGGGTGCTCGGTACGGCTCCGGCCGCCCCGGTGCTGGCGTCCCCGCTGACGGCCAACGACGGCTCGCTGGCCGGTTCGTTCACGCAGGCGACGGCCGACCCGGCCGTCACCGGCTACACCGTGACGTTCCACCCGGCTTCGGGTCCTGACCTGACCGCGTCACTCGGCGCGGGTGTCACGACGTTCACCAAGACCGGCCTCGCGAACGGCACCCAGTACGCGGTGACGATCGTGGCGACGAACACGGTGAACAGCAGCGTTGCCTCCAACTCGGTGAACGGTACGCCCAACCCGCTGCCGTACAACGCAGTGACGAACCTCGTGGCCACCCCGGCCACGGGCGCCATCGCACTGAGCTTCACCGGTGTCTCGGACCACGTGCCGAACAGCTACCAGGTGGCTGTCACCCAGGCCAGCACGCCGATCGCCGGCTCGCCGTTCACCGTCGCTTTCACCAGCGCCGGCGCCACGGAGACGACGACGCTCAGCAGCCTCACCGCTGGTCTGAACTACGCCATCACGGTCACCCCGTCGTACACCTCGCCGTACTCGGCGACCGGTGCCTCGACGAGCGCCGTCCCGCTGGCAGCCCAGGTGCTGATCCAGGACATCACCGTCACCCGCCCCGTGGGCGCCTTGGTGCTGACGCAGGTCTGCGCCGGCTCCATCGCCCCCACGAAGCTCGGTGTCGCTGACCCGGGGTTCACCCAGTACCCGTACCCGGTGAACGCTGATCAGACGTCGGCCGCGATCTACCCGACCCACTGTGGTCTGGCACTCGGCAACGCCGCCCTGCTGACGACTGGTGCCCAAGCCGGTCAGTTCTTCAAGGCAACTGGTGCGATCAACGCGATCACCGTCGTGGACACCCGTGACACCGATGGCGGCTGGACCGTCCAGGGCAGCGTCACCAACTTCACCGACGGTGGCAGCAACTCGTTCAGCGGTAACTACCTCGGCTGGACCCCGGCCGTTACCACGAGCACCCCGGCCAGCATCACCGGCTACACGCAGGTCGTGTCGGCTGGTGCCGCAGTCACCCCGGCCAAGCTGACCGGCCTCAACGCAGCCAAGAAGCCGCTGGCTTCGGCAGCTGCCGGCCACGGCCTCGGCATCGCCGTGCTCGCCGCCCCGCTGACGCTCCTCATCCCGATCGAGGCCATCAGCGGTAACTACTCGGCAACGCTGACCTTCGACGTCATCTGAACCGAAACCATTGAAGTGAAGTAATGCCAAAAGTTGTGTGGTGTGGTGCGGCCTCGGTCGCACCACACCACTCACGGCGTTCTACGAAAAGAAAGCAACTGCACACATGAGCATCAGGCGACACCTCGCATCGTGGGCCACCGCAACGGTGGCTCTTCTCGCGTTCTCCGGCACGGTGAATGCTTCGGTGCCGCCTGCACCGCCGACGACCGCGCCGGCCACGGCTGCCGGAACCGGCGACCCCGTCGTCGAGGAGAGCTGGGCGCTCGCGCCCGCTGGTTCGCTCGACCCGTCGCAGGCCGGGAACCGGCCCGAGCTCACCTACGTCTCTGACCGTGGCGCGACCATCGAGGACGCGGTCACCCTCTACAACTACGGCACGGTGCAACTCACGTTCCGCCTCTACGCCACCGACGCGTACAACGGCAACGCCGGTGCCTTCCAGGTGTTGGCCGCCGACCAGCAGCCGACTGTGGCCGGCACCTGGGTGACACTCGCCCAAGACCTGATCACCGTACCGGCCGGCAAACAAGCCACGATTCCGATCACGATTCATGTGCCCGCCGATATCGCCCCGGGCGACTACGCCGGTGCGATCATGGCCTCCAGCCCGACGATGGGCGTCGGCGAGCAGGGGCAGACGATCACCCTCGATCGCCGCACCGGCACCCGCCTGTATCTGCGGGTCAACGGCGACCTGTTCCCGGAGTTGGGTGTCAGCAACGTCGACACCACCTACCACCATTCACTCAACCCATTCGGCGGCAGCACGCACGTGACGTTCACCGTGGTCAACCGCGGCAACGTTCGTCTCGGCGGAACTGCCACGGTGTCGGTGGCCGGCCCGTTCGGCATTGGCGAACGCAAGGTCACCCTGCCAGCGTTCCCGGAACTGCTGCCCGGGCAGAAGGTGGAACTGACCGCCGACCTGAACGATGTGCCGGCCGGGTTCCTCGACTCCACCACCGTGGAGATCGCACCCACTGGTGCCGAGGGGCTCACCAACCTCAAGGTCACCGCCGGTGACGACACCACGTTCGCCCCGCCGCTGGGCCTGCTATTCCTCGCGCTGTTCCTGATCCTGGTGCTCTTGGTGCTGCGTGTTCGCAGCCACCGCACTGCAGCGTTGCAAGGTGCCGGATCAGCGACTGGCGATCGTGAGCCGCACCTCGTATGACGACTACATCTCGGTCCCGGCTCCTGGGGTTCCTCATCGCGGGTCTGTGTCTGCTCGGTGTGGACGGCGTGGCGGCGCGCATCGTTTCCGCCTCACCGTTCACGAGCGGTCCCAAGATCACACTCGACCGCGACAAGGTGTCGATCGGCGATTCGGTGCGCGTCACGATCACCGGGTTCGACACGAGCTATGTGGTGATCTCGGTGTGCGGTAACGAGGCCCGTCGTGGCTCGGCCGACTGCAACATGGTGCAGAGCGACGGTCGCCCGTTGAGCCAGGACGGAACGCCCACGATCGGTGTCATGCCTAT
>CAIXHI010000328.1 GCA_903919215.1 uncultured Acidimicrobiaceae bacterium | reverse complement strand
GGGCCGCCGTGGGTGGACCAGTGCACGTGGTGGGCGTGGGTGAACTCGAATGGTGTGTCGCACAACGCGCACGTGCGATACGCGCCCCGCAATGCACGCCGTTGCGCCCTGTTCGCCAAGCGTTGTTCGCGCCCCAGCAACAGCCGCACCCCGTCGGCGCCGACGATGACGGGTGTGACGGTGCCCAGGCATGCCCAGCGGCGCACGGTCTCGATCGGGATGCCGTACACGCCGGTGCCAACATCGAGCACCGTGTGCTCATGCCAGCGTCCGCTGACGAGTGATCGTTCGTCGATCAACACGCTCACATCAGGTCCAACAGACCCGCCAGACGAGCCGGCGCGGCCTTCAACGAGTGCCAACAGTGCGTGGGCTTGCAGGAACTGCTGCCGCTCGACCGCATCCGTGGGGCACCCCTCCGGCGTCGACGAATGGAACAGCCTTTCGACCTGCTGACGGAGCCTGCCGGTGAGTTCGGCACCCGACACCGGGTCGAAGCGCCCATCCAGACGCAGCATCCCGTCGGCATCGATCCACCACCGCAACCTGACCGCGGCCTGCTGTCGTTGCAGCTTCGCCAACCCGTCGTCCGCCCGCGCTTGGCGCACCACGGCCTCGACGAAGCGGCGGAACGCACCCTCGCTCAGCGTCACCGCAGCCCGCGCCAACTCGTCACCCCGCGCCGCGACCCGCGCCTTCTCCGCCGCCGACAACCCGGCCGTCGCCGCGGCAACCACATCGACCCGCTCACCAGTCGTCGAACCCGACAACAGAGCGTCGCCCAACTGCGGAACATCGCCCGCAGCCCGCGCCCGATCGCGAACCCGCGACCCCTTCTTCAGCGACATCTTTGCTGCGGCTGCGATCTCGCCCTCGGGGAACACCGACGGCGACACGGCCGCCAACTCATCGAGACGCACCGCCACGCGCATCTCGCGTGCATCGAGCAGTGCTCGCACGTGTTGAATGGCAGCCAGTTCACCACGACACGCGACCAGATCAGTGAGCGGTGCCGCCCCGATCACGTTCCGAATCAGCCCGAGGTCCATACGAACGACCGTACGCAAGGGGTGTGACAAGGTTCCCGGAGCCGGAACGTGTCAAGGGGTATCAGCCGATCAGCAGATCCCCGTTGATCGTGACGCCACCATCGGCGGTGATCAGGTCGCCGTTGATGAACGACGACTCGTCCGACGAGAGGAACAGCGCGGTCGCCGCAATCTGACCGGGGTTGCCGATGCTGTTCGAGGCCTTCGACATGCCCACACCCGAGTCGCCACGTCCGGCGACGACGCGGCCGACGATGATGCCGTTGCAGCGGATGCCGTGCGGCGCGCCCTCGACGGCCAACGTGCGGGTGACGCTGTTCATCGCGCCCTTCGCCGCGCCATACGCGCCGAAGCCGGTGAAGCCGCGCAGCGACTGACCCGAGGAGATGTTGACGATCGTTGCGTTGCCGGCGGCGACGAGGTGCGGCCATGCGTACTTCGACGCCCAGAACACGTTGCCCGTGAGCGCGCTGGTGATGATGCCGTTCCACTCCTCGGTGGTGTACTCGTGCAACGGCTTCACCGTGGTGGACACCTCGGTGGTGGGCGCCGCGTTGTTGATCAGCGTGGTGAGCGAACCGAAGCGGGCGACCACGGCCTCGATCGTGTCGTGCACGCTCTGCTCGTTGGTGACGTCGAGTTGGAAGAACTCGGCCTCGCCGCCGGCCTCGCGGATCTTGTCGACGACCTTCTGGCCCTTCTCCATCGTGCGACCAGTGACGGCCACCTTCGCGCCTTCGGCAGCAAAGGTTTCAGCGATGGTGCGCCCAATACCGCGGGTGGACCCCGACACGAGCGCAACACGACCAGCCAGACGATTCCCCATTGTGTTCCCCTTCGAGTGAGCCACCGGATCCGGCCGGTGACACCAGTGTCAGTTACGGTATCAGTCGGTCCAATGACGTTGGAGGTCGAGAAGATGGGTCGTCGTGTTGCGATCGCAGGTGTTGCTCTGTCGGAGGTCGGCAAGGTCGACAACCAGACGCCGTATGCCCTGATGGCCCAGGCCAGCCGTCGCGCGCTCGCCGACGCCGGCCTCAAGCCCGAGCAGATCGACGGCTTCGCCTCCACCGGCCTCGGCACCATGGCTCCGGTCGACGTGGCCGAGTACATGGGCATCCACCCCACCTGGATCGACAGCACCGCCGTCGGTGGCTCGTCGTGGGAGGTGATGGCCGCCCACGCCGCCGATGCGATCAGCGCCGGCCACGCCGACGTGGTGCTGCTCGCCTACGGCAGCACCGCCCGCGCCGACCTGCGCAAGGGTCTGCGCACGGCCAACCTCGATTGGGGCGCTCGCGGCCCGATGCAGTGGGAGGCCCCGTACGGGCACACGCTGATCTCCAAGTACGCGATGGCCGCCCGCCGCCACATGCACGAGTACGGCACCACCATCGAGCAAATGGCCGAGATCTCCGTCAGCACGCGCTACAACGCGGCGCTGAATCCCGAGGCCTTCGTGCGCGACCCGATCACGATCGCCGACGTGCTCGACGGCCCGATGATCGCCGACCCGTTCACCAAACTGCAGTGCTGCATCCGCAGCGACGGCGCGGCAGCGATCATCCTCGTCGCCGAAGACCGCGTGGCCGATCTACCGGGCAAGCCCGTGTGGATCCTCGGCAGCGGCGAGGGCATCTCGCACATCAACATGGCGCAATGGGCCGACTTCACCACCGGCCCTGCGCAGGACTCGGGCCGCCTCGCGTTCCAGCGCGCGGGCATCACACCCGCCGATGTCGACGTGTGCGAGTTGTATGACGCGTTCACCTACATGCTGCTGATCACGCTGGAAGACCTCGGCTTCTGCGCCAAGGGCGAAGGCGGCTCGTTCGTGGAGGACGGCAAGCTGCGCGTCGGCGGGGCGCTGCCCACCAACACCGACGGCGGCGGCCTCTCAGCGTGTCACCCCGGTCAGCGGGGTCTGTTCCTGTTGGTCGAGGCCGCCAAGCAACTGCGCGGCGAGGCCGGCGACCGCCAGGTGCCCGACGCTGAAATCGCATGTGTGAGCGGCACCGGCGGCTGGTTCTGCAGCAGCGGCACGATGATCCTCGGCCGCAGCTGAATCTCGATCCACCGACCTGGTACCGGGTGCACGCAGACCGACCTAGTCGACACCAGAGGTGACAGCGTTCAGCCGGGCCAGATTGCGCTCACGCACGAAGGGTTTCGGCGGGGGGAGTGCGGCTGGCGCGGATGGCGGGGATGAGGCCGGCGATGGTGCCCGTGACGAGGCCGATGAGTGGGGCGGCGAGGATGGTGGTGGGGTTGATGGTGGTGGTCCAGCCGCGGCTGGCGGCGGTGGCGACGACGCCGAGCAGGCCGAGGCTGGCACCGGTGATGCCGGCGGCGGTGCCGACGAGCGCGGCTTCGATGGTGATCTGGCGGCGGATGTGTGAGCGTTTGGCGCCGAATGCGCGGCGGAGTCCGATCTCGGCGCGTCGTTCGATGACGTTCAGCAGGGTGGCGTTGGCGATGGCGACGGTGCCGATCAGCAACGCCAAACCCGAGAGGGCGAGGAACAGGCTGGTGACGTCGCTGGAGATTTGGTTGCGCAACCTTTTCGGATCCGGTGGGACGAGCGCCTGCAACTGTTCGGGGTGGTCGGGTCGTAGCGCCAGCGGGGCCTGACGCCCGGCGAGTTGCGCGGCACCGGGTGCGGTGTCGATCAGCACCAGGTAGTTGGCGCCGCTGGCCTGCAGGTCGCGTTCAGCAGCGGATGCGGGGATGACGATGGAGAGCAGCAGGTCGGGGTTGCGTTGCACGTCGTCGATGATCCCGATGATCGTGTAGGCGATGTCGCCGATGAACACCACCGGCTGGTTGTCGACACGGGCGACACCGAGCTGCGCCGCTGCAGCGCGGCCGATGAGCGCGACTCGTTCGCCGCGGGTTTCGTGGAAATCGTCGTACAGGCGGCCGACCCGTAACACCGGTAACGCGGCCAGGATCGCGCCCGGTTGGGCGGCGATCACCGGGACCGACGCACCCGAGTTGACCGGCCGGGCGGCCGTAGTGCGCGGTTGCAGGCTGCCGCTGTCAGCGACGGTGTAGTAGAGGCCGGCGTGGTTGATGCCGTTCAAGCGTTCCAACCGTGCCGCCACATCATCCGGGAACGGGTTGGTGCCGTCGGGTGCCGCGTCCTGGATGCGCACCTCGGTTGCTTTCAACGCGTCGAAACGTGACGACACCTGCGCCCGGGCGGTCTCAGCGAGACCGGAGGTGGCGACGAACGCCCCCACACCAAGGATCGTGCCCAACGCTGTCAACAACGTCCGGACGGGCCGTTGGGTGATCGCCGCGACCGCTTCGCTGATCGTGTCGCGCCACGTCAACCGCGACCGCTCGACACTCACCCGACACCCACCGTCTCGCTGAGCACACCATCGCGGATCTGCAGGTTGCGCTGCGCCCGGGCAGCAACACCGGGGTCGTGGGTGATCACCACCACCGTCATCCCCTCCGCATGCAACTCCTCCAGCGTGGTCAGGATCGCGTCGCTGTTGACCGTGTCCAGGTTGCCGGTCGGTTCATCACACAACACCAACGACGGCCGACGGATCAACGTGCGCGCGATCGCCACCCGCTGCTTCTCACCACCCGACAACTGCGAACACAACCCATGCATCCGCCCGGACAGCCCGACCCGCTCGATCACCGCCAACGCCCGCTCACGCCGCACCGCCTTCGCCGTGCCGTGATAGAGCAGGCCGAGCTCGACATTCTCCAACACCGTGCGGTAACCGATCAGATGGAACGCCTGGAACACGAACCCGATCTGGCGGGCACGCACACCAGCCCGATCATTGTCCGACAACCCAGCGACATCGACACCATCCAACAGATACCGACCCGACGACGGCGTGTCCAACAACCCCAGCAGCGACAACAACGTCGTCTTCCCCGACCCCGACGGCCCGGTGATCGCCACGAACTCACCAGCACCCACCCGGAACGAACACGGCCGCAACGCAGCCACTTCCGGCGGACCACGGAACACCTTCGACAAACCCTCCACCACCACCACCGACTCGACCGCCGGCGGCCCGGTGTCGGTCATCGGCCGACCACCACCAGATCACCGACGTGGAGCGTGCCCTTCACCACCGGCTCGACCGCAACGAAACCGTCCGCCGAAATCCCTACTGTCACCGCCACATCCACCGGTGTCGACGCACCCGCCGCCAGCACCGACACCCGAGTCGACGTGTCCGCTGCCGACGACACCGCCGCCAACGGCACCACCAACACCTCACCATCACTCGCCGCCGCAGTGATCGTCACCCGCACATTCACATTCGTCAACGACGCCGGCAACGGCTCATCCGTCGCGATCGTCGCCACCCGACCCATCTGCCCCGACGCATCCATCGTCGCCGTCGTCGCAATCGTCGCCAAACGGCCCGCATAGATCGTGCCCGTCGTCTCATCGAGCACCTCGACACCCATCCCGACACGCACCAAACCCTCGTCACCGGCACGAACCGCCGTAGTCACCAACAACTCCCCAGCAGACAACACCACCAGCCCCGACACATCACTCACGCCAGTGGCAGACCCAGCCACGATCGGACCAAGACGCGACACCGCAGACTGCACCCGCGCCGGAAACGTCGGCAGGAACACCAACTCACCAAACGCAACCGTGTTCCCGTCAACCGGTTCGTAACCCGCCGCCTTGTAAAGCGCCTTCACGTTCGCTTCCGTCGCCCGGTCGAACACTCCATTCACCTCGCCACCGAACCCCAGCCGGAACAACGCCGCCTGCAACTGCCACACATCCGGACCCCACATACCCGGCCTCAACGACCGATATGTCGGCACATCACCCTGCACCACAAACACAGGACGACCCGACACCTCAATCACCACCGCACCCTCCACCACCTCAGAACCAGCCGTCGGCGGCAACCGAGTCACCACCCCAGAACCCTCCACCGACGACGGCACCACCACCGACAACGACACCACCGGACTCACATCCCCACGAACCACCACCGTCGACGCCAACACCCGCTCATCCACCGGCACCGTGATCCACGACGCCACCGGCGCAGCCGCCCGCGACGCCGCCTGCTCCGGCGATTGCGTGTGCGCCCCCAGCCACCATGACCCTGCAGACAACGAAACCAACACCGCAAGACCGATCAGCCACACTCGCTGTTTCCCGCGAGGAGATGAAATCACATTGGTCACCCTCTGTGTATATCACTGAAGCGTGGTCTTCTTGGGGCGCCGAACACATACGTGTCGCCCCTCTTTATGGGGTGTGCCCCCAAACACACGGGCCACGCAATCCGTCTCTGCCGTGTGACAATAGGCCCGTTGACACAAATACACCCAGAGCGTACTGTTCAATGAGCGGCGAGCTGCCTTGACCTTGCTGCGGACGAATGGAGTCCAAATGCGTAAGGTCGCGCTAGCCCCGGTTCTTATAATTGGAGCGGGAAGCGTTGCTGCCAACGTCCCAACCGTCTCTGCAGATATCCAAGACTGTGCTACGAACCGCCACTGCCATTACCGTGATTCGTATCTCAACGCACGCGCCTTTCGGGTGTACTCGTACCAAAACATCAATCAAGGCGGCGCCAGCATCTGCACGTCTGGATACCACTTCTGGGAGGACCTGGCGAGTATCGGGTTCAACGACAAGATCAGTTCGGCTGCCAGTGGAAGCACCTATACGACGTGCCCGTGATCGGAACTCACAGCAAGTGCATCGGCGGTGAATGGTGACCCTGAAGATTGTTGTCGCGCTGGGCGCGGGTGCTCTTGCTGTTGCCTTGTCGGGATGCTCTGACACAGGTGACACTCATGGAAGTGACGGAGTGCTGACATCGGAGTACAGCAACGGCTACTTAGGCTCGCCGATCGATGCCGTATTGCAGGCCGACGGAGGGTACCTTGCCCAGGAACAGGCCATCTATGACTTCAGGAAGTCATGTATGACAGACGCTGGGTTCAAATTCAACGCTTCTCGACCGTCACTCAATAACCTCAATGAGGACCGATCTCCGCGGGTGACACCACTGTCGCTCGACAATGCACGGTCAGATGGATTTCGATCATTGATCACTCCCTCAGCAGATGATTCACGAACACAGACGACCGAGTCCGCCGAATATTTCGCGAATCTACAGCGATGCACGGTCGCATCGCCTGCCTACCACGCCACGCAAAGCGACGAGTTCATCGCCCTGCAAAAGAAGTTCTACGAGCAGCTCTATGACTTCGAGGCGCGCTACAGCGCCGGCGCAGATCTGGCAGTGATCAACAAAGATTGGCGATCGTGCACATCCAACGCTGGCTACGAGGGTGACACACCGGCTGCGGTCCTCGAAAGGTACAACGTGCTCGATCCGGCGTTGCCGGTGACAGAAACGGAACGAGCCGCCGCTATCACATACGCCTCGTGCCTCGACAGCGTCGGCTATATCAAGAGGGAGGCCACGCTACGCATGGCTCTCGAGGCCGAGTTCGTCACGGAGAACGAGCAACTCATCAGCGAAATGCTGGCGGCCCGCTACGACAAATAGCAGCTCATCAGATCTTCGGGTGGGGTGAGTCCGTCGAGGAGTGACCAGTTGGGTCGGATGGTTCCATAGCAGCTGCCCGATGATCCTCGGACGCGGCTGAGTCATACTCGCGCGGCAGGCCCAGCACTCGTTCAGCGATCAGGTTCTTCATTACTTCCGTCGTTCCCGCGGCGATGGTGGAGGCACGTGAGCGCAACAGCGCCGCCTCCTCATCGGGTGCTCCACCGGCCATCAACGCCGGTCCGGCCAGCACGGCTCGGGCCTCGGCGAGGCGGGCCTCACCCACACTCCAGGCCAGCTTGATCAGCTGCTGCTCCGGCCCGGGTGTACCGCCTTGCACCAGCGTGGAGAGGATCTTGCGCCCCACCAGGCCGATCAGCCGCCCATCGATGTAGCGCCGTATGAGCAGTTGCCGCTCGACTGCCGACAACGACGAGCTGGCCAGCGACGCCACCAGCGCCAGCACTTCGGCCTCGTGTCGCTGGGCGAACATCGCGATACCGGCGCGCTCGTGGGCGAGCGTGGAAGTGGTGACGTTCCAACCATCGTGCAACGGCCCCAGCAGGGCCGAATACGGCACGCGCACACCGTCGAAGTGCATCGAGGCGAACTCCGACTCGCCGTTCAACTGACGGATCGGGCGACGCTCGATACCCGGCAAGTGCAGCGGCACGAGCAGCGCCGAGATACCG
The DNA here is from genome assembly GCA_903919215.1 of uncultured Acidimicrobiaceae bacterium. Classification (GTDB taxonomy): domain Bacteria; phylum Actinomycetota; class Acidimicrobiia; order Acidimicrobiales; family Ilumatobacteraceae; genus UBA668. The sequence continues at coordinate 7,845 of CAIXHI010000328.1, read as the reverse complement.
CGATGTTTGGCGGCAGTCGGGTCGGTGCGCACCAGCAACTGGCAGTGCGTGGCGCGCGACCCGGCAGACGTCCACACCTTCTCACCGTCGATCACGAAGTCGTCACCGTCGACGACGGCCCGTGTGCGCAGGCTGGCGAGGTCGCTGCCGGCATCCGGCTCGCTGAACCCCTGGCACCAGATCTCGTCGCCGGACAAGATGCGCGGCAGGTGCGCCTTCTGCTCGTCGGTGCCCCACGCGGCCAGCGTCGGCCCGACGTTCTTGACACCGAGCGTGGACGCGATCATCGGTGTACCCGATGCGGCCATCACCAACTCGCATTCGATGCGATCGGCGGTGGAGAGCCCACGCCCACCGTGCTCGACCGGCCACGATGGCGCCACCCAGCCGCCCTCACCGAGGATCCGCTGCCACGCCATCTTCTCGTCCCATGTGCCCGGCGTGGCGCCGAGTAACCGGAACCGCGGGACCGCTTCGCACAGGAACTCGCTGAGTTCGGCGGCGGGCGCGCTCACGACGCGACGAACTGAAGTCGCAGCCCCAGCGCGGTCGCCGGCTCGACCCACAGCGAACGGTCGTCCGCGGAGGCGACGCCGATTCCGGCCGCCGCCAACTGCGCGGGCAACGCAGCGAAGTCGGGCACGGCCAGCGTGACGGAGTGGAAACGAGTGCTGCCCTGCGGAGCATCCAACGGCCCGCCGACAGCAGTCAGTCGCACGACGAAATCGCCGATCGACACGTCGACCGCGCCCTCAACTGCGCCGTCAACTGCGCTCTCGGCCGCAGCCGACGCCACGCCGTCGAACGTGTAGCGCAGCGCCGCCACCGCAGCGTCAAGATCCGGCACCACCGTGTTCACCCGCACCACGGACGACACCGCGACCGAACCCTGGCGTGGCGTCACCCCATTGCCGCGTCGCGGATCGCCCGGCAGCACGTCGTCGGTGTACTCCAGCAACATGCCCTCGGTGTGCTTCGGGTGCACGAAGAAGTGCCGACCCTCGATCTCCACGCCGACGATCTTGCACCCGTTCGCGCGCAGCAGGTTCTCGGTGAGCCACATGTCGGGGATCTCCCACGCCAACGACTGCACGCTGGGCCCGTTCGCCGCGAGATAGCGACCGATCACCCCGTCGGTCTGCGTGGAACCCAGCAGCACGATCGGCACACTCTGCAACCACATCACCGCGATCTGGCCGCCGTCGGCCTCGGACTCCACGGCGCCATCGGCCTGCTGCGGAATCGGCAGCATCACAGCGCCCAGCACGTCCTCGAACCAGCGCACCGCAGCGGGCAGGTCGTGCACCGCGAACGCAATGCGATGGCAGTTACCGGGTTGCGTGACCGGCGCGGTGAGGTCGATCGCCACCGACTTAGCCCCGACGGAAGATCGGGGCCGCGATGTCGTCGGTGAGCGGACGGAAGTCCACCACGACGGGCATGTCGACGAAGCACTCGGCGGGCGGGCAGTCGACGATGTTGGTCATCAATCGCGGGCCTTCCTCGAGCTGCACGACGGCGGCGATGTACGCGCCCCACGCATCGAACGGCGGCAGGTCGTTGCGGAAGATGGTGGAGTACGTGTACACCGTGCCCTTGCCGCTGCATTCCTTCCACACCACGTCCTCGCTCCAGCACGTGGGGCAGAACGGGCGCGGGTAGTGATGCACCGCACCGCAGGCGTTGCACTGCTTGATCAGCAGCTTCCCATCGGCCGCGGCCTTCCAGTAGGGACGGGTCTCGTCCTCCACCGTCGGCAGTTCGCGATCGTGCGCCATGACAATTCCCCTTCGTGACAGGTGTGTCAGACGGTACCAGGCGCGCCAGTATTGGAGCCATGAGACCACTCCACGAACGCGGCCCCCTGTTTGAGGACTTCGAGATCGGTGGCACGATCCCGGCCCTCCCGCCGCTCACGCTCACCGAAGCGGACAACGCGCTGTACCGCGCCGTCACCGGCGACCAGCACCGCTTCGCCGCCGATGTGCCCGCCTACCGCGCCGCCGCCTACGGAACTGGACGCGGCACGGGTTCGTTGGCCAACCCAGGCCTGGTGATGCAGGTGTCCATCGGCCAGACCACCAACGCCACCCGTCGCGCCATCGCCAACCTGTACTACCGCTCGGTGCGCGTCCTGCGCCCGGTGGAGATCGGCCAGACGCTCACCACCGTGGCCACCGTGCTCGGTCTGCGCGACGCTGCAGCCAAGGACGGCCAGCACCGCGGCAAGGTGTGGCTCGGCATCGAGACCCGCAGCGAGGACGGCATCGTCGCCCAGTACGAGCGGTGCGCACTCGTCGCCGGAACGCTCTCGCCCGGGCATGCCAGCGACATCCCCGGGCCTTCCGACCCCACTCCCCTGGCCGATCTCGTCGGCCTCGTGCCGAACTGGGAGCTGTCGGGACTGCCCGGCACCGAATGGCCCGAGGGCGAGACCCGCACCGACCCACTCCGCGACCACATCGACCTCGCGGCACCGTTCGCGCGCATGACGTTCAACCAGGCCGCCGTGCACCGCGACCACACGTTGGGGCCTGGCGGGCGTCGTCTCGTCTACGGCGGTCACGTGCAGGGTCTGGCGCAGGCCAGCCTCACCCGTCTGCTGCCCGGTTTGGCCACGATCGTCGCGTGGGATGGTTGCGACCACCTCGCCCCGGCGTTCGAGGGCGACATGCTCGAGTTCCGCCACACCCTTGTCGAGCGCACACCCGTCGGCGGCGGTCACCTGATGCGCTTCGAGGTCATCGGCGCCAGCGTCGCTGCTGATGCCTCCACCAAGGATCTGTTGCGCTGGACACCGGTGGTCTGGGCGCCGTAAGCCCGCTCGCCGTCAGGCGTGCAACACGACCATGAACTGGCCGCCACCGGCTTCCACCGTCACGCGTAGATCCATGTCGCGCGCCAGCCGCGACACGCGATCAGCGAGCCATGCGGCCACTGCGTCGGCATCCGATCGCGACGGCGAACGGCCCACGACCGAGCGGCCGCCCTTGCGGCGCAATGACTCCACCGTCTCGATGATCGGCGCCGGGTCGGCGATGAACAGGTGATCGGGCCACTGGGCGACAGCCGCAACGGCACCCTTGCGTGTGTTGCAACCGCGGTGGGCAAGCCGTTCTTCGGCAGCACCCTTGCTCTTGCTTTTCGCCTTGGTGATCACCTGATCGACGCTGGGACCACGCTGGTCGTTCACCGACATACGCGGGTCAACCGGTTCGTCGCAGATCCAGCAGCGCCACTCGTCGCGCTCGGCCACATCTTCCAGTCTGCTCACCCGCTCACACTACGCTCCGCCCTGTCGCACGACGTAGTACTGATGAACCAGGGGGAAGATATGCAAGGTGGTCCGCGGATCAAGCATCTCGACGACGTACCGGTAGAGGAGATGCTGCGCTACCAGTTCGCCGACGGGCACACGGCCTCGATCTGGGAGAAGTGGATCGAGATGTCGCCGCGCTACTTCGCGTTCTGGAACAAGTGGGACCCGGGCGCGCTCAGCAACCACCACGGCCACACCGGTGACCACATCAACCTGATCCTCAAGGGCAGCATCCGCTGCGGCGACATCGTGTGCACCGCGGGTACGCACATCATGCTGGAGTGGGGCGACACGTTCGGCCCGTGGGAGGCCGGCCCCGAGGGGTGCGAGCTGTATGGCTTCATCGCCGGCGAAGGCTCACCGTTCACCGGTGATCAGCAGGTGTTCGACGACCTGCTCGCCGCCCGGGGCGCGACGATGGTGCCACTGCCGATGCCCACCCGCTTGCCGCCGTGGGTGATGTCGAAGTTCGGTGCCAACAAGGCCGTCAACTGGACGACCACCGACGGTCAGAAGTACTGACTCGTCCATGCGCATCGCCTATGCCGACGGTCCACTGGGACCGCGCAGCAACCCCGCCGACATCGCGACGCTGATCGGGCACACCGGTCAGTTCGAGCTGTTCCTGGGGTGGATGATCGACCGGCCCGAATGGCTGGCCGACCCGACGTTGACCGGCCGCACGTACATGGCCGGATTCGCAATGACGCGCGCCGTCGCTGAAGGCCGCTTCCAGGCGCTGCCGATGCGCCTGTCGGCCGTGCCTGCGTTCATCGGCAACTGGCAACCCGATGTCGGCGTGGTCACCGGCGTCCGCCGCGGCGACGGGTACGCATTCACGTCGTCGGTGGGATACGCGGACTCGCTTGCTCTCGTGGCGAAGCAGGTCGTGGTGGAGGTTGATGAGGACGGCGAAGACCTCGGCGCGCCGCTGATTGTCGGCAACATCGTCGCCACGGTCCCGCGTCCGCCAGCACCGCCGGAAGCACCCGCGGCGCAGCGGCCCGGCGACGCGATCGACGCCCAGATCGGCGCCCACGTGGTGTCGCTGCTGCCGCACGACGCAACGCTGCAGTTCGGGCCCGGCGGCATCGGCGAGGCGATCGCCAACTCGCTCACCGAACCGGTGCGCATCTGGTCGGGCCTGGTCACCGATGCCATGGCCACGCTGGCCGATCGCAACCTGCTGAAGGCGCCTGCGGTCACGGCCTATACGTGGGGCGGCGATCCGGTGCGCCGACTGGCAGCGGCCGGATTGCTGGATCTGTGCAGTATCTCGCGCACACACGACCTCACGCAGGTCGCGGCGATCCCGCGCTTCGTCGGCTGCAACACGGCCTTGCAGATCGGCCTCGACGGCGCGATCAACCTCGAGCGCGTTAACGGCAAGGTCATCACCTCGGTCGGCGGCCATGCCGACTTCTGTGTGGCCGCGTCACGTTCGGTCGGGGGTATGTCAATCGTGTCGGTGCGCTCCACCAGCGCCAAGGGCGACAGCACGATCGTTCCCACGGTGGAGGTCGTCTCCACTCAGCGCAGCGACATCGGCCTGGTCATCACCGAACACGGCATCGCCGACCTACGCGGTGTCGACGACGCCGAACGCGGCCGACGTCTGGTCGCCGTGGCGGCGCCGGAGCACCGTGACCGGTTGAGCGCTGCGATCGGAGGGGCCCGATGAAAGCGGCCGTCTGGTACGGAGCGAAGGACATCCGCATCGAGGAGATCGCCACACCCGAGCCCGGCCCCGGGGAAGTGCTGGTGGCGGTATCCAGAAATGGCATCTGCGGCAGCGATCTGCACACGTATGTGGGTAGCGACACCGGTGGCGCCTCGATGCACGTACCCGGTGTGGTGCTGGGCCATGAGTTCGCCGGCATCGTGCGCGAGGTCGGCGAAGGTGTCACCGATCTCGCCGTCGGCACCGCGGTCGCGGTCGCCCCGATGGAGTGGTGCGGCTCCTGCTACAGCTGCCATCACGCGTGGCCACAGATGTGCCGCAAGCTCGCCCTGTACGGCGGCTACCGCCTGCCGCTGCACGGTGGCCTGGCCCCGTTCGTCGCCGTCTCGCGCCGCTCGTGCTATCCCGTACCCGCTGGCCTCGGGGTGATCGAGGCCGCGCTCACCGAGCCGATGGCCGTCGCCATGCACGCTGTGCGTCGCGGACCGTCCACACTCGGCGCCACCGTGCTCGTGCTCGGCGCCGGCCCGATCGGGTTGGGTGTGCTGCAGGCTGTGCGCGCCGGCGGCGCCCAGGCCACGATCGTCAGCGACCTCTCCCCCGCCCGCCGCGCAGCAGCCGCCGTGCTCGGGGCGACCGCGGTCGTCGACCCCGTCAGCGGCGACCTGCGCGCAGCCGTCCGCGATCTCACCCGCCCGGGTGTCGACATCGTGTTCGACACCACCGCGTCCAGCGTCGCGTTCAACCAAGGCATCGCACTCGTACGCCCGCGGGGCACGATCGTCAGCGTCGCCGGGTGGCAGGAACAGGCCCGCGTCGACATGGGGCGAGCGATGGTCAACGAGATCGATATTCGCTACTCGATGACCTACGAGCCCGAGACCGACTTCCCGGCCACACTGGCGATGCTGGCCGGCGGCAGCTTCGACGCAGCGACGATGATCAGCGACCACATCCCGCTGGAACGCCTGGTCGACGATGGTCTGGAGGAGTTGCTCCACCACGCCGACCGGTACATCAAAATCCTCGTTGACCCCAGCTAAACTGTGGCGATATGGGACTCATTGTGTTGGTTGCCGGCGGCTATCGGTCCGGCAGCACCCTGCAGTACAACCTGCTCGGCGAGTACCTGGAACGCATCGGGCTCGGCCGGCGCATCGGATACATCCTCCCCGACGATGCCGAAGCGGCAGCCGCTGAGGTGGCCAATGAGCCAGGGATCGCCGTCACGAAGTGCCACCACCTGGCCACCGGGTTTCGCGAGTTCGACGACGAGGCAGCCTGGGGAACGATTGTGCGTCGCGGCGCTGCAGTTGCACTCACCACCACGAGGGCCCAGCCCGACGTCGAGCGTTCGATGTGCCGCAAGTTCGATCTTGCACCCGATGGCCTGCACGAGTCGCTGCTCTGGCGCGAGAACGAGGCGAACATCGCCGCCTGGAGCGAACTGCAACTGTTGAACCAGACCTATGCGGAGCTCACCGAGACACCCGAGGTGGCACTCACCAGGCTGCTGGACGTACTCGCTCTCCCGATCGAGCGCCGGGCGCTGAGGGGCGCTGCCCGCGCCACGCATCCCCGGCGAGCGCGTCGCCAGCAGAAGCGAGTCCCGAACGGTCAGTACGACCCCGTCACTCTGCTGCACTGGGACCACATCGCCTCGTGACCGCAGCTAACTCCACCCGGCTCTGGTCCCACAGACACCTCGGGCTCCCGAGGCCAATGTGGGACAAGAACGCCGAGGTGGCGCGATTGCGAGATGGGCGGCCGCCCGACTCAGAACGTGGTGCCGCCGTCGCTGTTGATCAAGGCACCGGTGAGGTAGCCGGCGCGAGGTGACAGCAGGAACGCGATCAGGTCGCCGACCTCCTCGGGCTTGCCCGGGCGGCCCAGTGCGATGTCGAGGTGCCACTCCTCCACCATCACCCGCTCGAGCGCTTCCTCGTACGGGATGCCCTTGGCCTGCGACACCACCTTGCGGAGTTCCGTGAGCGCCGACGTCTCGATTGCGCCCGGGGCGATGCAGTTGGCGCGCACACCCTGTTTGCCGTAGTGACGGGCGATGCCCTTGGTGAAGGCCGCGACCGCAGCCTTCATCGAGGTGTACGGCAGACGGGCGATCTCGGGCCCACGGATGGAGAACGCCGAAGTGGTGACGACAGTGCCCTTCGCCTCGATGAGGTGGGGCAGGGCCGCCTCGACCGTGCGGGTGGTGCCCAGCAGCACGTCGGTCAGCACTTCCACCCAGCGCGAATCGGAGATGTCGAAATGTTCGTGGCCGATGAGCCCGGTGGTGACCGCCACACCATCCAGCCGACCAAACGTCTCAACAGCCTGGGCCACGGCACCGGCCGCGCCGCCCGGTGCCGACACGTCGAAGATCGCGGCCTGCGCCGCTGTCGCCCCAGCTGCCAGCAGTTGCTGCACGGCGTCGTCGGCGCGCGCGTGATCGCGACCGGCCACCGTCAGCGACGCGCCATCGGCGGCGAGCGCCAAGGCACCTGCCAAGCCCATACCGCCCGTGCCACCGGCGATGAGATACGCCTTGTCAGCGACGCGAAGATCCATTGCCCCAACCCCCTCGAAACGGCGCCCCTCTGACGCCCGTGTCAGAATGTACGCCATGGGGGAACACGGACGCTTTGCCGCGGGCGACACGATGTGGGCACTGTTCGCCGATCGGGTGCGACGCACACCGGACGCGTTCATGTTCGGCGACGAACACGGGCGCCGGTTCACGTGCGCCGAGAGTTTGGCCTGGGCGGAACGCGTGGCCGCAGGCTTCCACGCGATGGGCGTCGACGAGCGCACCGTCGTGTCCTGGCAACTCCCCACACGGATCGAG
>CAIXHI010000327.1 GCA_903919215.1 uncultured Acidimicrobiaceae bacterium | reverse complement strand
GGTGCCCGTGCTGCCATTGTCAGCGCAATCGCCCCGGTACCACAGCCGATGTCGAGCAGGTCGCCCTCCTGCGCCGGTGTCGGTGCCGTCAGCAGCAGGAACTTGGTGCCCGCGTCGATGCGGTCGTAACCGAACACGCCGCGGTCGGTGGTGAGCGCGAACAGATGGTCGGGCAGCAACAGCGTCACGACCCGTGGGGCGGACTCGGTGGTGGGGTCTTCGTCGAAGTAGTGCGAACCGGGGGCAGTCATTCCGTCGCTAGCCTTGCAGTTCATGGCGTACGAGATCCGCACCTTCGGAGATCCGGTACTCAAGGCCGAGGCCTCGGCAGTCACTGAGATCAACGGCAAGATCGCTCGCCTCGTCGACGACATGTTCGAAACGCTGTACGAGAGCGACTCGGGAATCGCGCTCGCCGCGCCTCAGATCGGTGTGCAGAAGCAGATTGTGGTGTGGGACCTCGACGATGCGCCGATGGCGATCATCAACCCTGTGGTGATCGAGAGCGACGGCGAGTTCGTCTACACCGAGGGCTGCCTCAGCCTCCCTGATCTGTTCGTCGAGATCCTGCGCCCGAACCATGTGCTCGTTCGCGGTCTCGACATCGACGGCAACGAGGTCGAGATCGAGGGTTCCGAGCTGATGGGCCGAGTGCTCCAGCACGAGATCGATCACCTGCACGGTGTGCTGATGTTCGATCGCATGACGCCCGATCAGCGCAAAGCAGCAATGGCCGAGTACCGCAAGCTGCAGGAGACCACGGCCGCCAAGCCGCAGCGGCGCCGTCTCCGCCTGCTGTGAGGCGCCGCCTCGCGTATTTCGGCACCCCCGCAATGGCGGTTCCACCACTGCATGCACTCGTGGCTGCTGGTCACGATGTCGCGCTGGTGGTCACGCGGGTCGACAAGCGTCGCGGTCGCGGCAGCGAGCTCAGCCCCAGCCCGGTGAAGGCCGCGGCGCTGGAACTGGGTATCCCGGTCAGCCACTCTGTCGACGACGTGCTCGGCAAGGATCTCGAACTTGGCGTGGTGGTGGCGTTCGGGCAGATCATTAAGCCGCATGTGCTTGCCGAAGTGCCGATGGTCAACATCCACTTCTCGCTGCTGCCGCGCTGGCGTGGCGCCGCCCCGGTGGAGCGCGCGCTGCTCGCTGGCGACACCGAGACCGGTACCTGTCTGATGCAGCTGGAAGAGGGGCTCGACACCGGCCCGGTGTACGACACGGTGCGCACCCCCATCGGCCCCACCGATACTGCCGACGACCTGCGGCGAGTGCTCGTGGCTGCCGGCACCGAGCAGTTGGTGCGCTGTCTGGCAGCACCGCTGCCCACGCCAGTACCGCAGTCGGGTGAGCCGCTCTATGCAGCCAAGATCACTCCGGACGAATTGCGGATCGACTGGTCGCAGCCGGCAGCGCAGATCGACCGCCTCGTGCGGCTCGGTGGCGCCTGGACGATGTTCCGTGGGAAGCGAGTGAAGGTGCACGCAGCGACAGTGACCGACGGGGTGCTCACTCCGGTGACGGTGCAACCCGAGGGCAAGGGGCCGATGGCGGCCTCCGACTTCCTCCGCGGCGCGCGCCCCGAGCCGGGC
>CAIXHI010000326.1 GCA_903919215.1 uncultured Acidimicrobiaceae bacterium | reverse complement strand
CCTCGGCGACGATCAACAAGGTCGCGCTCCCGGACATCACCGTGTCCAACTACCACATGGGTAATCAGGACGTCAGCTTCGACGTGTCCCAGGTCGGGGTTCCCGTCCTGGTCAAGGTCAGCTATTTCCCGAACTGGCAGGTCGAGGGCGCCGATGGCCCGTATCGAGTCGCGCCGAACTTCATGGTCGTCATCCCGACCTCAACACATGTTCGCTTGCACTACGAGGCGTCGACAAAGGACCAGCTCTTCTACCTGGTGTCCCTGCTCGGTGTGCTGCTGATGATCTTCTGGCGTTTCCGTGGCGACGTGAAGCACCGCAGCCCGCATCCGTTCTTGTTGGCGGCCACCGAGCCGTTCGACGAGGACTCCTTCGACTGGACGCCCGAGCAAGGTCACGCGGTGCCGTTGGACGAGTTGGAACACCTCGGACATCCGGACGCCGAACAACAGGACGCCGAACAACAGGACGATGAAGTGAGGGGACCCGTGGAATGGGGAGCGCCCGACGTGGCCTCGCCGCCTCCCGGTACCCTGTGACCCCGCATGTCCACTGACCCCAGAGTGCTCGATGACATCGTGAAGGCGTACGACGTACGCGGCACGGTGCCCGACCAAGTCAACACTGATGTTGCTCACGCTCTTGGCGTCGCCTTCGCCCGTTTCTGCGGTACCGAACGACTGCTCGTTGCTCGCGACATGCGGCCGTCCGGCCCGGAGCTCGTCGATGCCTTCTCGCGTGGTGTGATGGAACAGGGTGTCGATGTCATCGACCTCGGCCTGGCCAGTACCGACCTGATGTACTTCGCCGCCGGCACGCTCGATGCTCCCGGGGCGATGTTTACCGCCTCGCACAACCCGGCGCAGTACAACGGTGTGAAGTTCTGCCTCAGCGGCGCTCGTCCCGTGGGAGTCGACACCGGCCTCGACGAGGTCAAGCGTGCTGCACAGGAAGTGCTGGCCGGCCGCGGCCCGGCCTCGGCCGCAAGGGCCGGTTCGTTCAGCACCCGCGACCTCTTGTCGGCTTTCGCCGACCATGTGGTCTCGTTCGTCGATGTTGCTGCGCTGCGTCCGTTGAAGGTTGTCGCCGACACGGCCAACGGTATGGGCGGCCTCGTCGTACCGGCGGTGTTCGAGCGTCTGCCGCAACTCACGCTGGAAGTGATGTACGGAGAGCTCGACGGCACGTTTCCGAACCACCCCGCCGATCCGTTGCAGGCTGCCAACCAGCGCGATCTGCAGGCCCGTGTCCTGTCGGGCGGATTCGACATCGGTCTGGCCTTCGACGGGGATGCGGACCGCGTGTTCGTGGTCGACGAAACCGGTCGTGGTCTCAGCGGTAGCACGACGACGGCGTTGCTTGCCGCGGGCGTGTTGCGCACCAACCCCGGTGCCACCATCTTGCACAACCTGATCTGCTCACGGGCCGTCCCCGAGGTCATCCGCGAACGTGGCGGCATCCCGGTGCGCACCAAGGTCGGTCATTCCTTCATCAAGCAGCAGATGGCCGAGACCGGAGCGGTGTTCGGTGGCGAGCACTCGGCGCACTACTACTTCTTGCGAAACTTCCGTGCCGACAGTGGCCTCATCGCCAGCATGCTCATGCTCAACGAGATCAGCCGTGCCGGCGTTGCCCTGTCGGAAGTACGTCGGCCATTCGAGCGCTATGCCTCCAGCGGCGAGATCAACACCTCAGTGGCCGATACACAGGTCGTGATCGAGAAGATCGCCGCCGAGTTCGCACAGTTCGGGCAAGACCGTCTCGACGGTCTCACCGTGGACTGTGGGCCGTGGTGGTTCAACCTGCGCCCCTCGAACACCGAGCCGTTGCTGCGGCTCAACCTCGAAGCTCCCACACGTGACGACTGCGATCAACGGGTCGCCGAGTTGCTCGCGCTGATCACTAGTTCCTGACAATCCCTCTCCGAAAGGCCGGTCGCATGTCGCTCGATCCCCGTCTCCTGGCCGTGTTGGCCTGTCCCGTCGACAAGGG
>CAIXHI010000325.1 GCA_903919215.1 uncultured Acidimicrobiaceae bacterium | reverse complement strand
TTTTCCACCCCGTCGGGCGCGATTCCCGTCGGGCGCGATTCCTGTCGGGCGTGTCCGTGCCAGCTCCCACGGGTGCGCTTCGTGCCGCCCGCCGGCACGAAGCGCGCCCAGTGGACAGCAGCGGCACGAAACGCGCCCAACCATGGGGACGGGCCACGGGGCGAAGTGGGGGCGGTACGGTGGCAGCCATGAGCGAACCGCAGCGGCCGGCACCGCGCCGTGAGATCTCCGCCAGCTACCAGCAGCAGCTCGACCAGGGATACAGCCTGGGCAGTGTGCTGACGTTCGGGCAGCGGCCGCTGATCACCGACGCCGCACAACTCGACGAATGGCAGCCCGACGTGGCCGTGATCGGGGCGCCATTCGACCTCGGCACCACGAACCGTCCCGGCGCACGTTTCGGTCCGCGGGCCATCCGCACGAACGCCTACCAGTCGGGCACCTATCACCTAGGTCTCGGGCTGGAGATGTTCGACTGGGTGGAGGTCGTCGACTATGGCGATGCGTTCTGCCCCAATGGCCGCACCGACGAGAGCCTGGCCAACATCCGCCAGCGAGTGCATGAGGTCGCCAGTCGGCACATCGTCCCGTTCGTCATCGGCGGCGACCACACGATCACCTGGCCATCAGCCACTGCGGTCGCTGATGTGTACGGCCACGGCAACGTCGGCATGATCCACTTCGACGCGCACGCCGACACGGCCGACACGATCGACGGCAACCTCGCCAGCCACGGCACGCCGATGCGCCGCCTGATTGACTCCGGTGCGATCCCGGGCAAGAACTTCGTGCAGGTCGGTCTGCGCAGCTACTGGCCCGGCCAAGACGTGTGGGACTGGATGGCGCAGCAGGGCATGCGCTGGCACCTGATGGACGAGATCTGGGATCGCGGCTTCAATGCCGTGCTCGCCGACGCCGTGGCAGAAGCGCTCGACGGTGCGGAGTACCTGTACATCTCGATCGACATCGACTCGCTCGACCCGGCCCACGCCCCGGGCACCGGCACGCCCGAACCGGGTGGCATCGTCGCCCTCGATCTGCTGCACGCTGTCCGCGAGCTCGCCTACCGCCACCATGTCGTGGCAATGGATGTTGTCGAGGTCTCCCCCGCATACGACCACGCCGACTGCACGGTGAACGTGGCCCACCGGTTGTTCACCGAGTGCCTCGCTGGCATGGCCGCCAAGAAGCGCGACGCCGCAGGGGCGACTCCCGGCCGACCGGCCCGCTGAGCGACACGTGTCCGCACACACTCGGGCACTTGATGCCACCGCCCGACTGACGGGCGAACTCACCGTCGACATCATCTTCCTGATGCGGCGCAAACCGTGGCACTGGGCAGCCGTATTGGGCGGGCTGGTGCTGGGCCTCGCGCTCGGGTTCGTCGTCGGCACCGCGGCGCACCACCTCGTGCTGTTCCTCACCCTGTCGTGCGGCGGCGTGCTGGCCGGGTTGGGCATGAACGTGGGCAGCGACTTCGAGTTCCTGGCGCGCACGCCCAGCCGCCTGCTGCTGGTTGGTTCCAGCCGCGTCATCGCGCACCCCGTGCGCATCGAACGCGAACTCGACCCGGCCGCCGTGCGCGCCACCACGCTGGGCCCGTTCCTGCGCATCTCCATCGACGACCACCACTGCGTCACCAGCCGACAACACCAGGAACGATTGGAACGCATGCTGCGTCATGCCTAGCCTCCCGGCATGATCCGCACACCGCCGCAGGGTGACGCACCGCAGATGACCGACTACGGGGTGGGTGGACCCGACTGGATCGCACTGCCCTGGGCATGGGCCGGCGAGCGCCTGGCCGCGACCCGCAACTACTGGGTCGTCACCGTGGACGCCGACGGCCAACCCCACTCGATGCCCGTGTGGGGCGTGTGGCACGACGACGAACTGCGGTTCGTGTTCAGTTGCTCGCCCAACGCCAAGAAGGCGCGCAACGTGGCCGCCAACCCGAAGGTGACGATCACCAACGACGACACGGTGGAGGCCGTGTCGGTGCAGGGCGTGGCCACGCTGGTCACCGACCCGGAACGGGTCGAGATCTGGGTGCAGCGCTTCGTCACCAAGTACGGCGACGAGGTGGGCCCCGACTTCGCCGACTTCATGCGTGCGCACGCGGTCATTGAGGTGGTGCCCACCGTCGCCTTCGCGATCATCGAGCGCGCCGACGAGTTCGCCACCCGGGCGACTCGCTGGCGCTTCAGCTGACCCGCCCCGAAGGGCGGACCGGGCTCAGACGGCCGGCTCGCACCAGTGGGCGTACTTGGCTTCCTGCGCGCGCACGGTGCGGGCGTAGATGTCCGCGATGGCCTTCGTCTTCGGGCCGGGGCACGGCACCTTGCGGTCATCGACCGAGTTGACCGCGCTGATCTCTGCGGCGGTGCCACAGACAAAAATCTCCTCGGCGATGTAGAGGTCGCTGCGGGCGATGTTGTCGACGCGGACGTCGTACCCGAGGTCGCGGGCGATGGCCATCACCGTGTTCTGGGTGATGCCCTCGAGCGCTCCGGCAGAGATCGGCGGGGTGAGGATGATGCCGTTGCGGACGGCGAAGATGTTCTCACCGGTGCACTCGGCCACGAGGCCGTTCGGGGCGAGCATGATCGCCTCGTCGTAGCCGGCTTTGAGGGCCTCGACTTTGGCGAGCGAGCTGTTCACATAGTTGCCCGTGGTCTTCGACGCAGGCGGCATCGTGTTGTGGTCGTGGCGGGTCCAGGACGAGATCTTCATCCTCACGCCCTTGTTCACGGCGTCGTCACCGAGGTAGGCGCCCCACGGCCAGCACGCGATCGCCACGTCGACACTGCAGGGCAGCGTGTTGAGACCCATCTCGCCGTAGCCGTAGTACGCGATCGGACGCACGTAGCAACTCGGCAGACCCGTGCTGGCGACGGTGTCCTTGGTGGCCTGAACGAGCTCCTCCACCGTGTACGGGATCTCCATCCCGACGATTTTCGCCGAGCTGAACAGGCGCTGGATGTGCTCGGTGAGGCGGAAGACCGCCGGACCGTTCGCCGTCTCGTAGGCGCGGATGCCCTCGAACACGCCGGTGCCGTAGTGCAGGGTGTGGGTGAGCACGTGGATCTGGGCGTCGGCCCAGTTCACGAGTTCACCATTCATCCAGATCTTCGGTGTGGTTTGAATCGGCATCGTTGCCCCTTGTTTGTCCTTGAACGCTTGTGAAGTAGCGCGGTTCAGCCTGCCACGCGGGCTGCGATTTGTGAACCGATCTCCGTGGTGCTGCCGCTAACAGGTTCGACGCATGCAGCGCGCACCCGATCGGCGGTGGCGAGTTCACCGAGGAAGTCGAGCATCAGTGCCGCCGAAAGGATGGCGGCGCGCGGGTCGGCCTTGCCGGTTCCCACGATGTCGGGTGCCGAACCATGCACAGGCTCGAACATGCTCGGCCCGGTGCGAGCCGGGTTGAGATTGGCGCTGCTGGCCAGACCGACGCCGCCGCTGACAGCGCCGCCGAGGTCGGTGAGGATGTCGCCGAACAGGTTGTCGGTGACGATGACGTCATAGCGGTGCGGGTCTTGCACGAAGTAGATACAGGCGGCATCGACGTGGTTGTAGGCCGTCGCGACCTCAGGAAACTCGACAGCCACTTCGTTGAACGTGCGCTGCCACAGGTCGCCGGCGAACGTGAGCACGTTCGTCTTGTGCACCATGGTGAGGTGCTTGCGGCGCTTCATCGCTTCGCCGAACGCGTGGCGGATGATGCGCTCGACACCCATACGGGTGTTGACCGAACCTTGTGTGGCCACCTCGCACGGGGTGCCCTTGCGGAGCACTCCACCCTCGCCGACGTACGGGCCTTCGGTGTTCTCACGGATGACGACGAAGTCGTGCGGCACCGTTCCACCGGGCGCGGTGCCGAGGAACGGCCGTTGGTTGACGTACAGGTCGAGCTCGAAGCGCATCTTCAACAGCAGGCCACGCTCGATGACGCCGGGCTGCACCTCGGGCGTGCCGACCGCGCCGAGCAGGATGGCGTCGTAGCCACGCAACTGGTTGAGCGTGGCGTCACTGAGGATCTCGCCGTCGCGCAGATAGCGCTTGCCGCCGAGTTCGAACTCGGTGAGTTCGAGGGCAACACCCGCCGCCGCGATCACCTTGAGTGCTTCCGCGGTGACCTCCGGACCGATCCCGTCGCCGCCGATGACTGCAATTCGATGTGCCATAAGGGCGCAACGGTACCGCCCGCGACCCCACGGTTCCGAATGTCGTGCGCGTTTCACCGGCACTCCTCGCCCCGACACCCGCGTGTGAAGGCGTAACCGCACCTGGTGCGGTTACGCCTTCAAACGATGCGGAGGGGGGCGGCGGGCGGGGTCTCCACGACGCGACTCGACTCAGGTCAGTCGAGCAAGCGACCGTGCCGATGCCGCGTGGTGCTGATGCTTTGCTCGCGCGTCCATCGCCGCAGCTCCACCATCGCGTCGGCGACGGGCTGCACCCGGTCGACTTCGATCCCAGCGGCATGACATTCGGCCAGCTGCTCATCCGTGATCGTGCCCACCACCCGCACCCGTTCCACGCTCCGTGTCGCGGGGCTGACGACGGTTTCTGCGGTCACGCCCGCGACACGCGCGGCGAGACGAGCGAGATCCACGGCGGCAGGGTCGGCGTCGGGGGCGATGTACACACCGACGCTGGGGAGGGGTCGATGGCGCAGCACGTTGCGCTCGCATGCCAGACCGCAAGGATCGTGCTCGAT
>CAIXHI010000324.1 GCA_903919215.1 uncultured Acidimicrobiaceae bacterium | reverse complement strand
TCTCGGCGATTCGCGATTGCGGCCCAGCCAGTCGCCGAGCGCCGTGAGGTGGGCGTTCATCCGTCGTTCTGCGAGGGAGCTGTTCCCTGCTGTGATCGCGTCGACGAGCAATTCATGCGCACGGCCAGAACTGCGCAGTGCCTCCAGATTCGTCGTCTCGGCGACGCTGGGGTACGACCACCGTGCGGTGAGCCGGCCGAGGATGTCGATGAACAACTCCGCCGCTGGATTATTCGCAGCGGCACCGATCATCGTGTGCAGCACGTGGTGATCGCTCGGGTCTGAGGCATCGCGCGAGTGCTCCTCGCGAACCCGGTCGCGAAGAGCCTCGACTTGTTCCTCCGTGGCGCGGAGCGTCGCTGCCCGAGTGATGGTGCGTTCGAGGCACGTCCGGGCTTCCATCAGGTCGCCAAGGGAGATTCCGGTGTATGTGAGGTACACCATCACGGCCTGCACCACGGCGCCCGTGGAGGGTGCGGCAACGATGAGCCCGCCGCCCGGGCCGCGCCGAGTGGTGGTGGCTCCGAAGTGTTCCAACAGTCGTTCCGCCTCGCGGAGTACGGCGCGGCTGACGGCGTAGCGTTCGAGCAACTCGGTCTCCGACCCGATCACGGCCCCGACGATCCATTCGGATGCCTGGAGATCGCTCATGATCTGACTCGCCAGACGTGACGCGAGCTTTCGATCCTGCGGCATCGCGTTGGTCGCTGCGGCTCGGTCGTCGGTGCTCACCATGTGGTTGTCATCCCGGTTGTGCCGCGCAACTTGCTCTCCAAACGGTGCCGCATGCTATCTGCAGCACCGGTATGCATCGATCCTGGCATCCAGGATACTGTATTGCGATGGGGACCTTAGACGGGATGCGGAGCAGCCGAACATGAGTGACGAGTTCTTGGCCGTCCACGGTTTGATTCGGCGCCAGCCGCAGGCAATCCCAGAGATTCCTCCCTCTGTTGCATCGCTCGTCGACCACGCGGCAGCGACGTACGGGTCGCGCCCGGCACTTGCCGACCGTCGCGTGTCGTACACCTATGAACAACTGCGCGGTGCCGTCGACCGCGCCGCGGCTGCGCTGCACATTGCTGGCGTCCAGCCGCTCGATCGTGTGGCGTCCTGCCTTCCGAACACCAGCGATGTGGTGATCACCTTCCTCGCCGCGATGCGTCTCGGCGCGATCTGGGTGGGCATCAACACCCACCTGGCCGTCCCGGAGAAGTGCTTCCTCCTCGCCGACAGCGGTGCGTCCTTGCTGGTCGCGACCGAGCAGACCATCACCTCCGTTCGCCCGTGGACCGCGGTGCCGGCGATCGCCGTCGAGATCACCGACCCCGGGTCCTGGTGGCGGGATACCGACCCGGCGAACCGACCCGAAGGCGAGGTCGACCCGCTGGCACCGGCGGCGATTTCGTACACCAGCGGTACGACGGGTTCACCGAAAGGTGTCGTGCACAGTCAGCACAACATGTTGCTGCCCGGAGCGGCGCTGCTGCGGCGCGACCCAGCGGCGCTGATACAAGGTGTGTGTCTTCCGCTCACCATCTTGAACATGCAGGTCTTGTCGACCGTGCAGACGATGCTCAACGGCGGTGTCATCGTGCCGATGGATCGGATCGATGCGGTAGGTGTCGCCGAGTGGATTCAGGAGTTCGGCGTGCAACGGATGTACTCGACCCCACCGACGGTGTACGACCTGTTGACCCGGCCCGATATCGATCCGGCCTCGCTCGCATCACTGACACATTTGGGCGTCGGCGGGGCGAAGTGCCCCGAAGGTTTACGCGAGCGGTATCGCGAGCACTTCGGATCGGACTTCGGCTTCGGCTACGGGCTCACCGAGGCGCCGACGAGCGTGACCGGTGGAGCTGCGGACGGGTCCGCCGGACCGTTGGGATCGTCGGGCGTCGAGCACGAACAGGTTTCGGTCACGATTCGCGACGCTGATGGTGCGGAGGTCCCCGCGGGGGACGACGGGGAGATCTGTGTCGGCCCCACGCCCATCGGGCACTTCGCCAACTGCTACTCCACGATGCTCGGTTACTGGGACCGGCCCGAGGCCACACAGGCTGCGCTGCGCGGCGGGGTACTGCATACCGGCGACGTCGGCCGCTTCGATGCCGAGGGCAACCTGTGGGTGCTCGACCGTCGCTCCGACCTGATCATCCGCGGCGGTGCGAACGTGTATCCGGCAGAGGTCGAGCGTGCCGTCGAGGGTTTGTCCTGCGCGGCCGAAATTGTGGTCGTCGGACGCGAACATCCGCGGCTGGGTGAAGAAGTCGTCGGCTTCGTCCTGCCCGCCGCGGGCGCAGCCGGCGCCGACCTGTCGCGCGCGGTGCTCGCCGCCACCTGTGAGGAGCAACTCGCCCGCTACAAATGGCCGGTCGAGTGGTACGTCGTCGAGCAGTACCCGCGCAACGCGATGGGCAAAGTGGTCAAGCCGACATTGCGCAAGTGGCTGGAGACCGGCGAACTGCCGGAGGGGTTGCCGGTGCCGACGCTCTTGCCCGTCACCGGAGCAACCTCATGATTAAGGGACACGTCGCTGTGGTCACCGGGGCGACACGTGGCCTCGGCCGCGCTATCGCACTCGAGCTGGCGCGCCGAGGGGCTCACGTGGTGGCAGTGGGCCGCAGTACCACCGACACCCCACATCGTGTGATGCCAGGAACACTCCAGCAGGTACAGGCTGAGCTCGACGCCATCGGTGCTGAGGCCATCACCGTGCAGGCCGATCTCAACGACCTGGCGCAGGTCGAGACCATCGTAGAGCGGGTGCTCGCGTGGAAAGGCCGGTGCGACATCCTGGTGAACAACGCGTCGTACACGCCTGCGGGAGGGTTCTTCGAAGTCTCGCTCAACCGCTGGGCGACAGGAATGGGCATCACGGTGCTGGCTCCGGTGCGACTGTGCCAGGGGTTGTTGCCGGGGATGCTGGATCGCGGCGACGGCCGTGTGTTGAACATCGGCTCGGAGGCGGGTGCCTACGCGGACGCCGAGACGGGCGCTCACCACTATCAGACCGGTGGGGCACCGTTGATGTACGGCGTCACGAAATCCGCCCTCGAGCGCATGACGGTGGGCCTGCACGATGAGTTCGCCGGCCGCGGGGTGGCGTTCAACAACCTCCGCGCGGGGCAGATGTCCACCGAGGGCTGGCACCTGATGCACACTGCCACGGGGTTCGACGACCCGGTGGAGTCGGTGCACACACCGGAGGAAGTGGCCACAGCGGTGTGCTGGATGCTCGAGCAGCCGACCTCGGTGTCCGGTCGCATCATCGACTTCGCCGAACTCGTCGAGCAGGGTGTGTTGCCGCCTCGGCGGTGACGGACCGCGTCAGCTCGACGCCGGCAGATCAGGTCCGATCTGCTCGATCACCGTCGTGACCAACAGCGTCGAGTTGGGGCGATCGGTGATGGACGCCGATCGACCGAAGTAGGTCTCGAGGCCTGTGCGGGCATCGGCAACGGCGGCGAGTGAGTCGAACCACAGCTCGTGCACCGCGTCGTACGCGAAGCCGCGCGCTGGTGTGCCCACGAGCGCGTTGCGAACCCATCGTCGTAGCCCGAGTTCGAGCAGTCCGCTCTCGGCCAGGTTGGTCTCGCGAGCCTCGTCGTCGGTGCGGAAGTATGTGTTCGGTGCCAGCTCCGGCCGACGACGCACAAGATCGATGACCACGACTGGCGTCTCGTCGCCAGCCACGAGCAACTCGCTGGCGGTGAACAACGCGAAATCCTCCACGGGGCGTTCGAACGTGCGCAGCTCGTCGGCGTAGGCAACTTCGTTCTCCACGAGCAGGGAGGCCATCGCAGGTGTCGACAGCAGGCTGCGCAGTGCCAAGAGTGCCACGCCGTCGTGTTCGTCGGTCGCTGACGGCAGGATGCTGGCGGGATCGTGCGTGAGGCAATAGCGCAGCGCCGCGACCTCACGAATTCGCGGATCGAGCGAGCCGCCGATGGTGGCGTGGCGCTTCCAACGTCCCGCGAACTCGGCGCGGGTCAGCCGGGGGTGCCGGTTGGCGAGGTAGATCATCTTCGCGGGAACTTGTCGGACGTCCACTCGTTGCTCCAGTTGGTCGGTGCCGGCCTGCATCCTGTCAGAAGTCGTGCGCGCCGGCGGTGAGGTGGCGGAGCAACTCGAACAGGATCTCGGCCTGCAGGCCCCACAGGTCGTGATCAGCATCGATCGAGTAGTGACGCAGGCTGGACATACTGAGCTGGGAAGCGGTTTCGGCCGGATGCCGGTTCGTGGGCTTCATGGCCGCGCGAAATGAGCGCCCGGGCTGGAGGAAATCGCCCAGCGGAATGGTGGCAATCTCGGACACCTCACCTGCATCGGGGTCCAGTCGCCCGGTGCCGCTGAGCACGCCGATGTACACCTCGACCACGTAGCCGGTGATGATCGGCCCGTGGGTGGTCAGCTGACCGATGACCTCGATCCGCTCCGGATCGACACCCAGCTCCTCGGCCGTCTCGCGACGGGCAGCGTCGGCGTGCGAGGTGTCCTGATCGTCGAGGCGACCGCCGGGGAATACCCAGTCGCCACCGTGGTCCATCCCCTGTGTGCGCCGCGTCAGCACCACTGCTGCCTGCCCGTCCACCTCGACGACTGGGATCAGCGTCGCCGCCGGACGGGGCCGCGGGTGCTCGCGCATGATTTGGTTG
This sequence comes from uncultured Acidimicrobiaceae bacterium, assembly GCA_903919215.1. Taxonomy (GTDB): domain Bacteria; phylum Actinomycetota; class Acidimicrobiia; order Acidimicrobiales; family Ilumatobacteraceae; genus UBA668. The sequence continues at coordinate 1,924 of CAIXHI010000324.1, read as the reverse complement.
AACCCCGCCGGCGGAAGGGTTCGGCACGCGTCGATGACCTGCTGCAGCGTGAACCCTTCAGACGTGATCATTACAGTTTCGCGTTGTCCCAGTTCAGGATCTTGCCCGTGGGCGTGAACCGGACGATGCCGCCCATGGACTCGCGGTAGTGCGCCGCAGTCTCTGTCGGCATGTCCTCGTTCGCTGTGCGAAAGCCGGTGTACTTGCGCGCCGTCTCTTCGCGGAAGCGCTGTGCGAGGTCGGCGTCGATGTCGACGATCTCGGCGATACCCGACAGGTGCACGGCCTTGAGTTCGCCCCACTTCAAACCGGCCTCGACGAGGAAGGAGGCCCGCGAGTCGTTGCGGATGCGGTCGAGCTTCTTGCCACGTGTGCGGCAGTAGATGTGACGGTCGAGGCACACGAACCACAGCGGCAGCGAGACCGGTGAGCCGTCGCGGCGCAAGGTGGTCATGACACCTGAGTGTGAGTCGGTGATGAACGACCAGATCTCGTCCTCGGTCATGCGCGGGCTGGGCATATGCGCTTCTCTCTCAGGATCGTCGTAGTTCGCGGAACGGGATGACGTTGTCGTTCGACGGCTCGCGTGGCAGCCCGAGGGTTTGCTCGCCGATGATGTTGCGCTGGATTTCGTTCGTGCCGCCACCGAGCGACGGCACTGGGCTGGCGAGCGCAGCGCGCTGGATGCGCCCACCCTCGAAGGTGGCGTCGCCCATCAGCGTCGCCTCCGCCCCGAGCATCGCCATCGACAGGTCGCGTGACTCGTGGGCCAACTGGGCGATCTGCAGCTTCAGCGTGGAGACCTCGGGCCCGGGGCGGCCGGACTTGGCGTTGTCGCGGCCGCGTTGTCCGGTCCACGAGTAGACCTGGCTGTTGGCGTAATACCGCATCAGCCGGTCGCGCAGCACCGGGTCGGTGGTGCACCCCAACTGCCGTGCCATCTTGATCAGCGTGCGCGAGCTGAGCAGCACCTCAGTGCGCATCGTCGGGTCGTTGGCTTCCTGCTTGGCCTTCGCCAGCAGTTCGCCGACGGGTTGGTGGAGGTTGCCCGCCTTCGATCCGGCACCGATGTTGATCGCTCCGGAGGCGCGGCTGCCACCGGCGCCGGCGCGTTCGAAGGCCAGCGTGGTCTTGGCCACGCTCCAGCCCTCACCGATACCGCCGATCACGTTCGCGACAGGTACCCGCGCATCGGTGAAGAACACTTCGCAGAATTCCGGGTAGCCGTTCATCTGGACCAGCGGGCGGACCTCGACACCGGGCTGGTTCATGTCGATCATCATGTAGGTGATGCCCTTGTGCTTGGGCACATCGGGGTCGGTGCGGGCGATCAGCATGCCCCAGTCGCTCATATCGGCGAACGAGTTCCACACCTTCTGGCCGTTGATCACGAACTCGTCACCGTCGCGCACGGCGCTGGTGGCCAGGCTGGCGAGGTCGGACCCTGCGCCGGGTTCGGAGAACAACTGCGCCCAGGCCTCGCGGCCACGGGCCAGCGGGCCGACGAAGCGTTGCTGTTGCTCGGGGGTGCCGTGTGCCAGCACCGTCGGACCGCCCATCGACGGACCGTTGCCGATGGGGGCGCCGATGACGCCAGCGGCAGTGATCGCCGAGCTGATCTGGCGCGCCTGTGCGGTCGAGGCATTCATGCCGCCGAGGCCTGCGGGCCAGGTGGGGAACGCGTAGCCTGCGTCGGCAAGCCGCTGCCACCACTCGGCCAACGTGAGCTCGGTACTCCAGTTGTCGGCGATCCACGCCGCGACCGTCTGGGCTGTTTCCATACCGTGGCTCCTCTGTTCGGCGTACCGGTGCAGATATGAGTATACTTATTGAACGACCGGTCACAAGTTGAACGGTCAGCACAACGAGCAAGGGGTTCTCGATGGCTGAGCGCATCCACTACGACGAGTTCGCGTACTTCCAC